>JAZDPH010000078.1:0-2469 GCA_043797735.1 Candidatus Omnitrophota bacterium
AGCGATCTTTTGAGAATCTTGAGTATCCTTTGGGCAGCCGGGAATTCGTTCAAAGACTGCTAAAAATCAATGGTCGCTATATGCCGCGAAGAAAGGGAGGCGTGCCTAAAACATTAGTTGCGTAACTTATTGAAGGTGTTATAATTATCTACAGCGTCTATGATATGATATATGATATATGATACTATGATACCTTCCTGGATATGACCTTGACGCATCAGAGAGATTGGTAAGGCAGGCAAAAGGCAATAGAGCAACGGGCGAAGCAGAATGAAACAGGATTTAAAAAGAGAACTCACACTTTTAGATGTTTTCTGTGTGGCTACCGGGGCTATGATCAGCTCGGGGCTATTTATCCTGCCGGGCTTAGCCTTTGCCAAGGCAGGCCCTGCGGTAATAGTCTCCTATATTCTGGCGGCCGCGCTCTGCATTCCCACCCTCTTAAGCAAGGCGGAATTAACTACCGCTATGCCTAAGGCGGGAGGGGATTATTTTTATATTATGCGCGGCTTCGGCCCTCTACTGGGGACGATAGCCGGTTTCTGCAGCTGGTTCTCTTTAAGCTTAAAGGCCGCATTCGCCCTTATAGGCATGGGGGCGTATTTAACTATAATTACCCACTTTCCCTTAAATATTATCGCTTTATATTGCTGCCTGTTTTTTATTTTTCTAAATTTAACCGGCGTAAAAGAAGCCGGCAGGTTTCAGGTATTTTTGGTCGTGGGGCTTTTGGTTGCCCTTGTTATCTATATTGCCTTTGGCGCAAAGACGGTTAACCCGTCAAACTTTTCGCCGTTTTTCAGCCAGGGATTTGGCTCTGTGTTTGCTACGGCAAGCTTTGTTTACATCTCTTACGGCGGCCTGACCAAGGTGGCTGCCTTGGCCGAAGAGACAAAGAACCCCGGCAGAAACCTGCCTCTGGGGATGCTGCTTTCGCTTGGGGCAGTTACTATTTTATATGCCCTGGTTATTTTTGTAACCGTAGGGGTTAGCAGCCCGGAAAGCCTGCAAACTACCCTTACCCCTATTTCCGACGGGGCGGGAGTTATCGGGGGCGAGGCCTTTAAAATCATAATAAGCGTAGGGGCATTTTTGGCATTTATCTCAACCGCCAATGCCGGCATTATGACCGCCTCCAGGTATCCCTTGGGGATGAGCAGGGACAGGCTGTTGCCCGCGGTTTTTCAAAAAGTAAGCCGAAGGTTCAATACTCCCCATATCGCCATTATTTTTACCGGCCTATTTATAGCCGTAGTTATTTTGTTCCTCAGGCTGGAGTTGTTAGTTAAGGTTGCCTCCAGTATTCTTATCCTGCTTTATATCTTTGCTAACCTGACCCTGATTTTATTCAGAGAGAGCAAAATCCTAAGCTTCCGGCCGAAATTCCGCTCCCCGTTTTATCCGTATATGCAGATTGCCGGGATCTTAGGCGGCGGGTTTCTTTTAATTGAGATGGGCAGTTTTATTATTTTCCTGACCGCGGTTTTTCTCCTCTTGGGCTTTGCCTGGTATAAGATTTATGCGCAAAAACGGGCAAGCAGGGATTCAGCGCTTATCTATGTTCTGGAGAGATTTGTAGCTAAGGATAAAGAGCTGGCTTCAGACAGCCTGCTTGTGGAGTTAAAAGATATCGTTGTCCAGCGGGATAAGATTAAAGAGGATAAATTTCATAAACTTATTGAAGAAAGCCAGGTCATGGATATAGAGGCGCCGATGAGGATGGAGGATTTCTTTAAAGAGGCCTCAGAGAACCTGGGCAGGCAGCTGAATTTAGAGCCGCAGGAGCTATTTAAAAAATTCATTACCAGGGAGAAGGAAAGCAGCACGGTGATAAGGAAGAATTTGTCCATCCCCCATATTATCGTTGAGGGCGAGGGCATTTTCAGGATAATTTTAGCCAGGGCAAAGGCGGGGGTTATCTTTCCCAATGATGAGATAGCGCACATTATTTTTGTCCTTGCCGCCTCCCTTGATCAGCGCAACCTGCACTTAAAGGTTTTAGCCGCCATAGCCCAGATTACCCAGCATCCTGAATTTGACAAAAAGTGGCTGGGGGCCGCCAATAAAGAAGACCTAAAGAACATCGTTCTTTTATCCGAGAGAAGAAGAAGTCTTTGATGTTCCCGGATTTTTTTCAAATAGCAAGCAAATGAGGGAATGGAGGCAGGGATGATAGAAGAAAAACCCCAAGAGGCCAAGTGGTATTTTAAAACCTCTTGCATAGTTACTGCTTTTTTATGCGTAGGCCCGTTAGCCCTGCCTTTAGTCTGGTTTAACCCCCGTTTCAGTCGGAAAACGAAGATAATCGTAACTAGCATAACTATTGTTCTAAGCTGGTATGTAGGTTTGTTACTTATTAATTCCCTGAAGTCTTTAAAAGAATATTACGGGTTAATCTTACAGTAAGGGGCAGCGGCTGCTTTTCAGTAATGGCCCTATTTTTAGGAGGCAATATGAAGCTAAAGACTA
>JAZDPH010000013.1:0-13953 GCA_043797735.1 Candidatus Omnitrophota bacterium
ACCTTCATCCCTCACGCGGCGTCGCATAGTCAGGCTTTCGCCCATTGCTAAAGATCCTCGACTGCAGCCTCCCGTAGGAGTCGGGGCAGTGTCTCAGTCCCCGTGTGGCTGACCACCCTCTCAGGCCAGCTACCCGTCAAATGCCTTGGTGGGCCGTTACCCTCACCAACTAGCTGATAGGACGCGAGCTCATCTCTAAGCGACAACTTTTTAAAGGCCATCTTTACGTATAGCAGCTTATGCCGCCATAAACACATCAGGTATTACCCTCACTTTCGCGAGGCTATCCCCGACTTAAAGGTAAATTACTCACGTGTTACTCACCAGTCTGCCGCTATGACTGGAGCCGTTTCGGCCTTGCGGCCTCAACTTCTCCTGCCATCGCTCGACTTGCATGCCTAATCCACGCCGCCAGCGTTCACTCTGAGCCAGGATCAAACTCTCCAAAAAATTTAGAGACGTCTAATATGATGGCTCTTTGATTATTTTTATTCTACCTCGAAATTGACCCCTGACATTTTCATGTCTAGGGCCTCGTCCCGTAAGTTATACCTAAAAAGGTAAAACTTTCGGGACTCGCTTGGCTATTTAATTGTCAAAAGAACGGGTATTATCCGCCACTAAATCTTCGGCGGATGTTTGCCTTGAAGCTCATATCTAGGCAAACAAAAAAGCACCCCGACACATATCGGGGCGCTTTGATATTCAAAAAGCGCTCACGCGTCGTCAATCAACAGCTATAATTTGTCAAGTCTTTCGATTTTATGCCTCACGCTTATAAGGAATAACTTTTTCATCCCGAACTTGTGTGGGAAGTTAATTGTACAATATCCTAGGCTTTTGTCAAGTATTTTTTTTAAAAAGAATTAAACTCTGTATATTATATAGGGTTACATGCCTGCCCTATTGATAATGCCTATTTTGAGATTAATTCGGTTATCTTAAATATGGGCAAGAATAAGGAAATAACAATGCCTCCTATTATAATACCCAAAAAGGCGATTACCAACGGCTCGATCATGCTGGTCAATGCGGTGGCTGCCGCATCTACCTGCTCCTCATAAAAATCGGCTATTTTATTCAGCATCTTTTCAAGCTGGCCCGTCTTTTCCCCTACGCTAATCATACTGCAGACAAGCGGCGGAAAGACCTTGCTCTTTGACAACGGCCGGGAGATGGGTTCGCCGTCACAGACCCCCTTGGAACATTGCCGCAGCGCCTCCTCTACCACCTTATTACCCGAAGTCTTACTAACAATCTCCAGGGTCGATAAAATCGTTACGCCGCTCTTGACTAAGGTAGCAAATGTACGCGAAAATTTAGCTATCGCCAACTTGCTAAAAAGCGGCCCTAAGATAGGCGCTTTTAGCTTTCTCATGTCAAAAATATAACGCCCCCGCTCTGTGTCTATAAACTTCTTAAAAAGAACAGCCAAGACCCCTAATAAAATGACGCCTAAAAGAAAGTATCTTTTTAATACATCGCTAACCATAATCAGTATCTGTGTCGGAAGAGGCAGTTGCCCGCCCAACATTTCAAATATCCCTTTAAAAATCGGCACTACCTTTAGTAATAATACCGCCGTTATTATAATTGACATTATGACCACCACCTCCGGATACACCAGGCTTGAGCGAATCTTTCTGTTGAGTGAGGATGACTTTTCCAGATATGCCGCCAGGCGGGTTAATACATCCGGCAGCGAGCCAGAGACCTCTCCGGCCCGGACCATATTTATAAAAAGCTCAGAGAATATATAAGGATGCTTTGCGAGGGTTTCGCTAAAACTCGATCCCTCCTCTATATCCCGCTGCATACTTAAAGTTACGGCTTTAAGGCTTTTATTCTCGACTTGTTCGGTCATGATATCCAGAGCATGAACCAGGGTAACCCCGGAATCGACCAACGTAGCCAGCTGCCGGATAAAACTAACCAGGTCATCAAGTTTAACTTTTTTGTCTTTGGCCTTAGGCTTAGCTTGTTCCTTGGCCGCTTCAATAGAAACAATTATCAACTCTTTCTTATGCAGGATATCGCCGGCCTCTGATTCTGAGGCAGCGGCCAAGGTTCCGCCTACCGTACGACCATCCTTATCCTTTGCGACATAACGATAAGTATTCATCTCTTTAGCGCTCCATTTTATCCGGGATCATAAGCATCCACGGTTTTTAAAAATGCCGCCACCACCATCGGGTCAAACTGCCTGCCGCTGTTTTTCTTAATCTCGGCAATCGCCGCCTCCTTAGAGAACGGTTCCTTTCTATAGGAGCGCGCCGAACGCATCGCCTCATAAGCATCGGCCAGATGGATTATGCGTGCCCCCAAAAGAATATCCTCCCCCTTGCGGCCCTCGGGATACCCCGAACCGTCATAATGCTCATGATGCTGCCTGACCAATGCTATAACATCGTTTAAAAAAGTAAGCGGCTCCAGAATCTGGGCCCCGGTTATAGGGTGGCGTTTTATCTGCTCCCACTCCTCCTCATTCAGAGCGCCGGGTTTAGACAATATGCTGTCATCAATGCCGATTTTTCCCAAATCATGAAGTTCGCATGCCTCCCTTACTATCTCTGTCTCTTTAACCGACAGCCGCATCTCCTTAGCTATCGCCTCAGCATATCTGGCTACGTTTTCGGAATGGCTGTGCGTATAATGATCCCGGGCATCTATGGCCTGAGCAAGAGCCTTAATCGTACGCAGGTACGTGGAATGCAGGTCTTCATAAAGCCGGGTTAAATTCTTGGTTGACTCCTCTATCCTTTTGGCCAGAAGAATATTCTGCTTTTCTAAGGTGACATTATGCTCTTTGAGCCCCTGTATTAATTTATGGCTGGCAAAAAGCAGGGAATGCATATGGGCGCCCTTCTTTATAAGAAAAAATAATTTTTCTAAATTTAAGGGTTCGCTGACAAAATCATATGCTCCAAAACGCAACAGATCCTTTAATGACTGCGAATCATACTCTTTAAGGTAGGCTATAATGCTACAATCCGGATCAACCTTTTTTAATCCGTAAATAAGTTCCTTATTACCTATGTCAAACAAAGAGAATTTTATAATTATAACGTCGTAAATAGTCTCTTGTAAGACCGAGATACCGCCGTTGCCGCTTGGCTCAACTGATAAAAAATAGCCTCCATTATCGCTTAAATACTGCTTAAGGATCATGCTTACGCTGTTATCGTCACAGATCAATAAAACCTTAATTCTATCGCTCATACCTCACTCCTCTGTAGTTATCCTTATCGCCTCTTCCAGGGTAGTCAAGCCCTCTTTAAGTTTCAGGAAAGCATCATCCCTTAAGGTCTTCATGCCGCAAGTTTTTACCGCATAAAGTTTAATTTCGTCTAAGGAGCTCTTTTTAATAATCATCTCGCGCATTACATCATCAATCAGCACCGTCTCCAAAATAGCCAGCCTTCCAAAAAAACCCGTATTATTACAGTATTTGCACCCTTTTGCTTCATAAAAGGTTATTTTTTCTTTAAAGCCAATCTGTTCTAAAAGGCCTTTGGGGACCTCTACGGGTTTTCGGCATTTAAAACAGAGCCTGCGGCAAAGCCTCTGGGCACAGAGCATAACCAGGCTTGAGGCAACAAGAAACGGTTCAATCCCCATATCAATAAGGCGGGTAATGCTGGATATGGCATCATTGGTGTGTAAGGTAGACAACACCAGCTGCCCGGTTAAGGCGGCCTTGATGGCGATATCGGAGGTCTCCGGGTCCCTTATTTCTCCAATCATAATTATGTCCGGGCTCTGCCTCAACAAAGAACGCAGGCCCGAAGCAAAATCAAGGCCTATATCAGGCTTGACCTGAATCTGAGTAATGCCTTCAATCTGATACTCCACCGGGTCTTCGATGGTGATAATATTCCTATCAGGAATATTCAGCTGGGTCAATATGGAATATAGCGTGGTGGATTTTCCTGAGCCGGTGGGGCCGGTTACTAGAATCATGCCAAAAGGCTTTGCTATTGCCTCCTTGAATGTTGCCAGAGGTTGTTCTGAGAAGTTCAATTTATCCAGCCCCACGGATAAATTAGATTTATCGAGGGCGCGCAGGACAAATTTCTGCCCGAATGTGGTCGGAAGGCTCGAGACACGAAAATCCACTTCTCTGTCTTCAAATTTCACCTTAAACCTGCCGTCCTGAGGGATACGGTTCTCGGTAATGTCAAGGTTTGAGATAATCTTTATTCTGGCAAGGACAGCGCCCTGGTTAAGTTTGGGTATGTTAAAAATATCATGCAGCACCCCGTCAATACGATAACGTATGCGCAAACAATCAAATTCCGGCTCGATGTGGATATCCGAAGCTCTCTTCTTCAGGGCCTGGCTAAGCATCAACTCAACTAATTTAACGATTGGGGCTTTCTCGCTCTCCTTCACGACGCTGGTAAGCTCAATCTCCTCGTTTTTAACCAATTCTAAATCATCCTCTTCCTGCGATAACTCCCGCCCTGAAGAGGCCTCGCCTAAAATATCCTGCATCTGTCTTGTTTCGGGATGAAACTGGGTTTCTATAACCCTGATTATCTCTTCCTCCGGGCTTATTACCGTATCTATATCAAACCCGGTAAAGGCTTTTAAATCGTCCAGGGCAAGGATATTCAGAGGATCGGAGACGGCTACGGTAAGCGTATTTCCTATACGCGATATAGGAATTAAATTATATAGTTTTGCCATCCGCTCAGGGACCAAATTAATAATCTCCGGGTCAAATCTATATTTGGCAAGATGCAGGGTGGGTATATAGAACTGTTTAGACAACAAGGATAACAACATCTCGCTTGAAATAAACTTCTCTTCAACCAGCACCCTTCTTAAAGGAATTCCCTGTTTCTTTTGTATCTTTAGCGCCTTATCCAGCTGCTCCTTGGAGAGTTGCTTGCTTTTTAACAATATATCTACTATATTCTCTTTTAAGGTCTGCATCATAGAAATGTAAAGTGTAAAGCGAAAAGCGAAAAGTGTAAAATTAAAACAGAAAACTTAAAGTTCTTAAAAAAGTTTTAAATTCTAAATTTTGGTTTTACATTTTACGCTTATTTCATTCGTCAGGCGCGGTTACGCGCAACACTTCTTCCAGCGACGTTATGCCTTTCAGCGCCGCCTCAATACCTTCTTCCCTTAATGTCCTCATTCCTTCCTTGCGCGCCAGTTCTTTGATTGCATGCTCCTGAGCCCTGTTCAGGATTAGGTTTCGGATACTCGTGCTTAACATCAGGACTTCGGCAATGCATGTCCTGCCGGCATAACCGGTATTAAAACAACTGCTGCATCCTTTACCTCGGTAAAATTCCAAATCCTTAAGCTTATCCAGGCCAATCTTTAACTTCTGAATGAGATCTTTCTTAAAGGAATAACTTTCTCTGCAATGAGTGCAAACCTGACGCACCAACCGCTGTGAAACTATGCAAACAACTGAGGAGTTAATCAGATACGGCTCAACACCCATATTAACCAGGCGCACTATTGAGCCGGGGGCAGTAGTTGTATGCAGCGTAGAAAGAACCAAATGCCCGGTGAGGGCGCTCTTAATAGCAATATCAACGGTTTCGTAATCCCGGATTTCACCGATCATTATAATGTTGGGGTCCTGCCTCAGTATGGAACGAAGGGCAGCGGAAAAAGACAAACCTATCTCCGACCTTACCGTCACCTGATTTATGCCCTCCAGCTGGTATTCCACGGGATCTTCGACTGTAACGATATTTTTCTGCGGGCTGTCTATGAATTTTAGAATAGAATACAAAGTCGTAGTCTTGCCGCTTCCGGTAGGGCCGCAGACAAGGAGCATGCCGTGCGGCAGGCGCGCCGCTTTCTTTAATTTCGAAATGCAAGCCTGGTTTAAGCCTAATTTTTCTATATCCAAGGTAGCCTGTGACTTATCCAAAACGCGTATGGCAATCTTCTCGCCAAAACCTGAAGGCAAAATTGATACCCGAAAATCAACCTCTTTCCCTAAAAGCTGAACCTTGAAACGGCCGTCCTGAGGAAGACGGTGTTCGGCGATATTCAAATCCGACATTACTTTAACGCGAGAAACAATAGAGGGATGCATCTTTTTCGGGGGGCTCTTCTCTTCCTGAAGGACGCCGTCTATACGAAAGCGCACCCTTAAAGCCTTCTCCAACGGCTCTATCAGTATATCCGAAGCCTTACTTTTTATTGCCTGCTCCAGAATCATATTTGTAACCTGGATTACCGGCCCCTGGCGGCTGATGTGGTCTAGTTCCTGGTCGCTGGGCAGGATCTCCTTATCCTCCCGTACAAATTCTATCGCAGGGGCGGATATCTCTTTAACTAAGTTATCAATTATCCCGCCAGTGGCATCAGGATAAGCCAATTCTATTGTTTGTAATATATCCTCACTCGATGAGATAATCGGGTTTATCTTAAATCCGGTCAAGGCCTTAACATGGTCTATGGCGAAGATATTCAAGGGGTCAGCCATAGCCAGGGTAATGGTCTCGCCTATTTTGGATAAAGGAATTATTTGATAATGACGGGATATTTCTGGCGGGATGAGTTTTGTTATCTCGTAATCTATCTTAAAACGTTTTAAATCAATCAAGGGAAAGCCGAGTTCCGCGCTTAAGCTTGAAATCGACTCCTTTTCCTTTATGAATTTTAAATCGACGATGATATCGCTGAGCCTCCCCCCCTTCTTCTTCTGAACCTCCAGGGCCTGGCCAAGCTGCTCTTTGGTTATCAACTTGTTATCAATTAGTATCTGTGTGAGGCGTTCTTTTAGGGAAAGCATTTTTAGCGGATAGCGGATAGCGGATAGCGTCTGGAAAAACTCTACGCTATACGCTCTACGCTAATCTCTCATTCTTTGCCCTTGTAATATTTCTCAATCGCCCTTTTGATATCCGAGGTCGTGGAAACAAAGGCCTGGACGCTGCAAACCGAAAGCAGCTCCACATCCTCGATAGCGTGAACATTAAGGGGATTGGACATGGCTATGGTAAGATTATTGCCGATTTTATCTATGGGTATAAGCAGATACTGCCTGGCGACCCGGCCGGGGATAAGATTGACGACCTGCTGGTCGATATCATAGTTACTAAGGGGCAGGTAGGGGAAGCCGTATTGCGCGGTTAAGGCTTGAGCGATATCTTCCTCCTTGACAAATCCCATCTTTACCAGTATTTCACCGATAAGCCCACCCTCTTGCTTTTGAGCCGTCAAGACCTTTCCCAGCTGTTCCTGGTTAATAATTCCCCGGTCAACCAGCAATTCTCCCAGTTGTTTATTTATTATCCTTCTTATCGGCATTTAAATGAGCTACGCGGTTTTTCCATTTTTTGTCGCGCTACCTAACGATTCCATTGCCTTCTTAAAAAGAACATCGGCATCAACCCCGTCAACAGGATTTTCGCTTACCCCTGCGCTGACGGTTATTCTTTTCTTAAGATCCGGTTCTTCACGGTAACCGTATTCTATTTTCTTGCGGATATCTTCGGCCAGGTCATGAGCCTGGCGTTTATTTTTCTCCGGCAACAGTATAGCGAATTCGTCGTCGCCGGTCCTGGCTACACGGTCAATCTCGCTTACTGAACCGCTGATTAAAGAGGCGGTCCTTTTTAAGGCGCCCTCTGCCGCAATAGCGCCAAAATTCTGCTCGTAGCTGCGGAAATTATCAATGCTAATGAGGATAAGCGCGCAGGGCCTATGATAGGCAATGGCCCTCTTGATCTCCTCCTGCAGACGGCTATGCAGGAATTTCTGGTTATATAAACCGGTAAGCCCGTCTTTGATCTCTAATGCCCCCACACGGTGCGTCAGGATATTGTTTTCTACGGCAATGGCGGTCTGTTTGGCAAAAATATCTAATAATTCTATATCATCTTTTTTGTAGGAGAACTCCGCTTCTTTGTTGCCGATGCCCAATATACCGATGACTCTGCCTTTGAGGTAAACCGGCAAAGCCAGGGTATTGCTTAAACGGAACTTTTCGCTAAAGAAATTATCTGCATCAGCAGGCAGCTTATTCTCCTTGTCCACCACTAACGGCTTATTTAAACTGATGACTTTATTAAATAAGGCCTCTTTTGGCTCAATGCGGATACCCGCAAGATAATCCGTACCGAGCCCGCTTATCTCCTTCATATAAAAAGCCTCCTCGCCCTCTTGGCGAAAAAACAAATAAGCCACCTCGGCATTAGCCAGGAGTTGCGACTTTTCGACGATAATCTTTAATATCTCCTCTATCTTGGCATCCTTGGAGATAAAAGTGCTTATCTGCAGAAGGCTGGAAAGCACTATTACCCGCCGCTGAATCTCCAAGTTTATCTGAGTGGTCTTTTCCCCGTAAGTTTTTATTTCATCCATATTGAAGCGGATGCGCTGGGTAAGCTGATTTAACGCCTCTCCCAAATCGCCCACTTCATCCGCCCGCTCTACATTTACCATATGCCCGAGGTCGCCGGCAGCGATTAATTTTGCGTCGCTGGTAACCGAAACAATACGGTCAAAGATCTCCCTGATCAAAAAATACCCTACAACAGCAATGAAGGCACTTATTGCGATTGCGAATATTATCTCAAGTTTAAGCCCCATACGGGAAAATATGTGTTCGGATGCAATGTAGACACAGACCAAGAGCGGCAGGATAGACATAAGATAAAAGGATATTTTTAACTTATACCTCAGCCCGCGCGAAGATACGGAAAGTTTATTAATATGGTTATTCATCTTTGCCTCCATCTCATTTGATTATACCCTTTATCTTATTTCATGGCAACAGTTTTGTTAAATTCCCCGAGCAACGCCTCTTTATCTATGCCTATATCTATAACATCCCACGGCAGAACAGCTTCCGTCGGATGCCCTTCTAAGTAAGCTTGAGGGTCTATCTTTAATTCCTCAAATGCCTCAAGCCATATCTTAAAAGAGAAGGAGTCTCCCCAGGCATCAAACCTGGCCCCTTTCCTGAAAGCACAACTTATCACCCCGGACAATTTCCTGTCTCCGCGCGAAAACACCCCTTCCAGGAAGCTCATATAACGATTCTGAAAATTTATCTTTAATCTCTTGTTCCTTATTTTGCTTTTTAAGTATTCCTGTTTTTGTTTTATCTGGGCCTCTTCCTGCATCTTAAACCACTGCAACGGCGTGTGCGGCTTGGGGATAAAGGTATTTACGCTTATGTTGACAAGGGCAGGCCCGCCTTTTATCTGCCTTTTTAACTCTGAAACCCTAAGCGCAAAATCAACTATACCGTCTAAATCATCGTTCTCCTCAAAAGGAAGGCCAATCATAAAGTATAGTTTTACATGTTGGTATCCCGCCAGATACGCCTCCTTAAGCGAATCAAAGAATGCCTCCTGGTTAAAGTCCTTGGCGATAATCCTGCGCAGCCTCTCACTGCCTGCCTCAGGCGCAAAGGTCAATCCGGTTTTTTTTAACTTCGCTATTAAAGAAAGTAAGCTGCCCAACGTCTTTTTCGCTCTTATTGAAGGCAGTGATATACTTACCGCCCGGTGATTAAATAAACTCCCCAGCTCCCGCACCAACTCTTCTATTCCGGGATAATCACTTACAGAGAGCCCTCCCAAAGATAACTCTTCGTAACCACTGCAGGCATAAGCCCGCTCGGCTAATCCCAGGATGTTTTCTACGCTTCTTGCCCGGGGAGGAAAATACTGGGCCCTGGCCTGACAGAAACGGCAGCTGTTCGGACAGCCACGCATAATTTCCAATGTAATACGGTCGTGCACTATCTGAATATACGGCAGGAGCCACTCTACGGGAAAAAAAGAGGAGTTCAGGTCCTGGACAACGGCCTTTTTTACTTTTAAAGGAGCCTTATCCGTCTTAGGCTTAAACTCCTCTATACCGCCCCGGGCGTTATAGGTTACCTTATATAAGGACGGAACATAAACGCCGTGGATACGGCAAAAATTGGATAACAGCTCCTCTTTACTCACCCTGCCCTCTCTAAAGCCCTCCTTTTGGCTGCGATAGGAAGTGATTAATTCCGTAATCCCGCTCTCTGCCTCCCCGATAAAGAATAAATCAAAGAACTCGTGTATCGGCTCCGGGTTTAACACACAGGGGCCGCCGGCGATTACCAGGGGATGTTGCTGCTTGCGCCGAGACGACTCCAGGGGAATGCCTCCCAGCTCCAGCATAGTCAGGACATTTGTGTAGGCAAGTTCGCTGCCTAAAGAAAAACCGATGATGTCAAAATCCCTTAATCTCTTTGCGGATTCCAGAGAAAGAATTTCCAGGCGCTTGTCCCTTAAGATACCCTCCAGATCATGCCAGCAGGAAAAAAACCTTTCACAACAGACATCCTCTATGCTGTTTAAGATCCCGTAAATAATCCTGATACCCAGGTTACTCATTCCCACTTCGTATAAATCCGGAAAGCAAAGCGCAAAGCGGATCTTGGCCTTGTCAAAATCTTTCCTGGAGGAGTTCCATTCGCCTCCGATGTAACGGCCGGGCTTATGGACTTGTGATAAGATATCGTCTAACATAATTTTATTTAAGGTTAAGGTTAAGGTTTAGTTTTTCTTATCCTTATCCTTATCCTTATTTATTAAAATACCGCTCTTCTCCTGTCTATACTCACCAGTATCCCCAATGAGATCAAAGTTACCACAACCGACGATCCCCCGTAACTCATCAACGGCAGAGGCAGGCCTACTACCGGAGCCAGCCCCAGGTTCATGGCCACGTTGATAAAAACCTGGATCCCCAGCATCAGCGAAATCCCGTAGGCCAGGAGCCTGCCAAAATGGTCGCTGGTCCTCTGCGCGATTATAAACCCCTGGCGGATTAAAAGGTAATAGAGAAATAATAAAACCAGCCCCCCTAAAAATCCCCAAAGTTCTGTGAATGTCGCAAAAATAAAATCGGTGTGGGATTCGGGCAAAAAATGCAGCTGGCTCTGGGTGCCGGCAAGCCAGCCCTTGCCGAAAAACCCGCCCGAACCGATGGCAATCTTAGACTGTATCACCGTATACCCTGCGCCCAGCGGGTCTATGTCGGGATTTAAAAAAACCATTACCCTTTCTTTCTGATAATCCTTAAGCACCACCCAGGACAAAGGAAAAAACAACGCCATAATCAGGAAAAAAATAGCTATGTATTTTATTTTTACATTGGTCAAATAGAGGATGGCCATGAATAAAAAGAGTATCATCACCCCGCTTCCTAAGTCCGGCTGCTGGATAATCAATAACATCGGTACGGCCACAAAGCAAAAAGGCAAAATTAAACCGCGAAATATTCCAAATTTTCCTGATAATAACGAAATATCGGCGGCTGATTTCCTGCTGAAATACCTGGCCAGGTATATCACCATTATTAATTTTGCCAGTTCCGAAGGCTGGAAATTAAACCAGGCGAGCCTTAGCCAGCGCTGCGCCCCCGAGCGGACGATCCCCAGGATAAAAACTAAAAGTAGAAATATTATTACCGCCACATATAAAAAATACGTCCAATCCCACAACCAGCGGTAATTCAGGCTGGATATCAGCAAAAACAACAATAACCCCAAAAGCAACCAGAGTACTTGACGTTTATAAATCACCTCCCAGAAATCCCCCTGTTTCTGATAGGTGCTGCTATATATGGAAGAAATACTAATAACGGCAATCAGCAGCGTTATGGTCAGTATGCTCAAGAATGAATTTCTCATATTTTACAAGGTCAGATTAAGCCCTGTTCAGCTATTGTTTCAATTATCTGTTTTGTTAAAACGCAAGAGGCAAGGCCTGAGCCGCCGTTTTCCAAAAATACGCAAAAGGCATACTTTGGCTTTTCGTAAGGGAAAAAACCGGCAAACCAGGCGTGCGACTGCCTGCCGGCAACCTGGGCGGTGCCGGTTTTGCCCGCCAAGGAAACCGTAAGGCCCGATAACAGATGCGCAGTCCCCTGTTCGTCCGCTACAACATCTCTTAACCCATTACTGATATAATCTATGGTGCTTTTTCTGATGTTGATTTTTTTTGTTTTTCTACGGTAACGGGAAATATCCCTGCCGCCTATTTCCTTGACTAAGTAAGGCGAAACTAACCAGCCATTATTGGCGAAAGCGGCCATCATGCGCGTTATCTGTAACGGTGTAACTAAAAGCTCTCCCTGCCCTATGCTTAAATTTAATGTATCGCCGTCATACCAATTCCTGAATTTATTAATCCTTCTCCATAAAGGCGAAGGCAGGAAGCCGCCTGCCTCATAAGGAAGCTCTACAGAAGTAGGCCGGCCCATCCCGAACTTCAAAGCATAATTATGCAGGACTTGAGCCCCGCAGAGCAGGCCGGTCTTATAGAAAAAAACATTGCAGGAGTGCGCAATTGCTGCCCTTAAATCCTGCAGGCCGTGCCTGGCCCAGCAGGCGAACTCCTTGCCGCCGACAAGCAGGCTGCCCTCGCAAAAAAAAGCGGTAGAAGCATCAATCTTTCCCGTCTCTATTCCGGCACAGGCGGCCACTGCTTTAAATACGGAACCGGCAGGATACAGGCCGCTTATGGCGCGGTTAACAAAAGGGGCATCAGGATTATTGAAGAGGCCGGAGGCCTCAAGCCCTTCTGTCTTATCCACAAAAAACGCAGGATAAAAACCTGGAGAACTGGCCATAGCGATGATTTCACCGCTATAGGGATCCATAATTATGACGCAGCCATGTCTTTCGGCGAGTTTATCTTCGACGACCTTTTGTAAATTTATATCCAGGGTCAAGCGAATATCCTTGCCGTTACGCGGCGGCTTAAAGCCCAATAGGCGTATAAACCTCCCCCGGTGGTCCACCTCAAAGGAAACCCCACCCTCTTCCTGGCGCAGGTAATAATCATACACCTCTTCTATTCCCCCAAAACCAACGATATCTTTTGTCTTGTAGCCGTAATCCGCCAATTTCCTAAGGCGCCAGCGGTCGATTTCGTTAAGATAACCCAAGACATGGCAGGCAAGCTTGCCGTAAGGATAATACCTTGCGGGTTTAGCCTGGACGATAACTCCCGGCGCTTCAAATTTGAACTCCTCCATTGCCATCGCCTTTTTTATGCCTATATTTTTTGCGATTAATACCGGGACTGAATTGGCAATATAATTTTTACGAAAGGCCTTTCTTATGGCTCCGGGCTCGCTCCCCAAGAGCCCTGCTGCGCCGGTTATCGTCTCGTCCAGAAGAACCGGCTCCTGCGGCAGGAGCATCAAATCATAAGAAAGTTTATTGGCGGCTATTGCAATACCGTTACGGTCCAGGATCTTCCCGCGTGCCCCTGACTGCGGCAATAGCCTTATACAATTCTTATCGCTTAACTCCTTAAACCTCCTGCCCTTGATAACCTGGAGGTTAAAAAGGGCTAAGGTTAAAATTATAAACAATAAAACTACCGAGATTGTGACGGATTTTATCCTGTCCATCTTTAAACAAGGCGGTAATTATTAAAAATAAACCGCTTTATTATGCTAAAAACCGGGGGCACGGCAAGGGCGGTGTATAGGGAGCCGATTAAAACCGTACGCAAAAAAATCCCCAGCGGGATACCCCGGCCCAGATAAAGCAGGGTTATGCCGCTAAAGCTATTATTTAAAAGTGCAACTATAAATACCAGGCCCATGCGCAGAAAATTATTATCTAAGGAAATTTTTCGGTTCAATTTTATAATTATAAGGCTCCACAAGAAAAACAAAACCGTATTTATCCCGAATGGGTTGCTGCTGCATGAGTCTTTCAAGAGGCCGGCGAATAGGCTTAAAACAACTGCCGGCGATGCCTCCAACATCAGGCTCGCCAATACTGCGCAGAGAAGAAAAAGGTCGGGCTTAATATTAAATATTCTAAAATAGCCCAAAAAAGTAAGCTCTAAGGCCCCCAGAATCAAAATCAGGGAAAAAAATAACCAGTTTCTCATAAGATAATTACCAGGACTTCTTCTATGCTGGAAAGATTAACCGCGGGTTTTATGACGGCGTAACGGCTTA
>JAZDPH010000021.1:0-6942 GCA_043797735.1 Candidatus Omnitrophota bacterium
GCCAAAATCTATGCTATTCTTATTTTAATAAATAACGGTAAGATAACCAGGCTAGATTGCCGCAAAAAAATAAGGGTCAGCGGTTTTTTATTGTTCAGTTAATAAAAACTTAAAAAAAGGCCAAGAAATGTTATCCAAAGCAAAAAAAACCCTATCCTTAGCCTTAGGCCTTACCCTTATCTTTCAACAGCTCGGCTTTGCCCAAGTAGCAGTAGACCTGAATATCGCCAGCCACTTAAGCATGATGGGTAACCGGCTGGTTACTGCGGATAAGTTCCGCCCCCCGCAGCTGCGCTATTTCTCCTACAATCCCTCAACCGACAATTTCAAGATTCTCCTAGACAAGGGAGATGCTTTTCTTACGAAGGACGAAGGACGAGAGACGAGGGACGAAAGAACAAAGGCAATCGTCCCTCATCTCTCGTCTCTCATCCCTCGTAGCGAAGCAGAACTTCAATCCGAGACTAAACACTTAATGCAATACTTCCTGGTAGGCCTAACCCTGCCCAATGACTCCTTCTGGGTAAACCTAAGGCCTGACGCAGAGGACAAGGTCATTGACCCCTACTTAGAGCAGACAGACTTAGGCAAGATTATGCTTGAGGCAGACCTGCAGCTAAAGAAAGATACTGCCCAACTAACCTCCCCCTCAACCCCGGAAGGCAGGATTTACTGGGATAAGCTCTATAAGAAGGCAGAACAGCTCTACGGGTATGAGGTTACCAGCATCCCTACATTAACCAGGCCCTGGATTGTGCCGGGGGAGATAATCATACGAGAGACGAGGGATGAAGGACGAGGGACGAATACTGCCCCTTCGGCTTATATCTACAAGGCAACGCTTAAGGTAATGCTGGAAGAGGACTATTTACGAGGGACGAGGGACGATGGAGGATGGACGAGGGAGGAAGGACGAAGGATGCGGATAGAGTATAATTTCAAGGATGAACGCGCTAAAGCCTTAAACCAATACTCATCCCAACTCATCAGAGAACTAATCATTCCTAAACTAACCAAAGAAATCAACTCAAGCAAAAGATACGCCCCCCTGCGCCAGGTCTACTACTCCCTGATCCTCTCTCGCTGGTTTAAGCTGCGCTTCAGCGGCAAAGAGGGCGCCTACCCCCAGCGTATTAACTCCAAAGACCTCACCAACCTTACCTCTAAAACCTCCTGGTCAAAGTCCAACTACTTCAAGCAATACCAAGCTTCCTTTACCCAAGGCGAATACAATGTCAAAGAACCCGTCTATACCCCCACTGGCCAGGCCATCAGGAGCTGCTTTAGCGGGGGGATACAAATGGCTAGCAGTGCTATCAAGGCTGACGGATTTAGTTCTACGGGAATTCATCCGGCGCTATTAACGCAACGAGGAATTATATTAATGTCAGGTTCCACAGCTGATAATGGAATTATATCCGTTAGTTCGGCGGTAAATGTGGGGGCCTCAAAAAAACTAGTTGAAGCAGCCTTTGAGGTATTACGTAAGCTAAAAAAAACAAATAATTTGAATGATGGAGGAATTAACAGCTTGCATGATGCAATCAGTTCGATTTACTCCGCTTTAGAATCGGATGCGCCTTTTGAGTTGAAAAATGTATTTATGAGAAGTATTGGAGAAAAGCTTAAGATCCCCCGAAAATATAAAACCACTGTTGTGGCCGGTATTCAAGCTTGGGTTGGGCTAATCAAGCAAAATCGGCATTTGGCCCAGAAGTATTTAGATGATTTTAACAAATTATTTCCGAGAAACGATTTGTCAATGACTAAAGCAGGCACCGCCAACTCAGCGCTGAAGACTGAAGAGACTGGCAGCTCGGCGCTGGAGGATCCGCAAGAGTCTACCTTTTCGGCGCTAAGAATAAAAAAAGTATGGTATCCTGATTATACGAAATTAATCAATGCATGGGATGTATTAGAAAGTTTCGATTGGAAACTTAAGGAAGTTGTTGAGATAGACTCAAATAATAAGGTGATATCTTATGTTAATCCTGTCTGGTGTAAGATTACAGTGTCCAGAAAAAAGAATGGGATCCACATTGCATTACTAATGGAAGGCGAGGTAATATTTAGTTTTATATATGATGGAGGTGTGTTCAATAGAGACGAATCTAGCATTAGAAACGATTTAAAAGAGGCAATTAAAAAAGAACGGAATAAATTTGGCAGTTTGCCGACACAGAATTCCCAAGGCTCCGCCGAGGAAAAAGCCAGCTCGGCGGTAACAGGCCGTGCCAAATTAACAGAGGCATTGGAAGTCTTAGAAGGCCAAGGGTGGAAAGAAGATTTTTCTGATACAAGGTCAACTTATAATCATAGGCGGTTTACCCATAATTCAGGCTTGCAAATAGAAGCTTTTTTAAATAGTGGCTCTAAGAAAGCCAATGTTGTATTGAAAGATTCAAGTGGGTATGAGATATTTAGGGGGCCTGACTTAGACGCCGGCAATAAAGGGCTAGATGCATATTCAGAGGAATCTCTTAGAAATATTCTAGTGGTTGCCATTAAAGAAGAACTGGAAAAATCCGCTAGCTCGGTGCTGAAGGATCAGCAAATCGCCGCCGGTTCGCCGATAAGTCTTAAGCAGGCTCTTAGTATCTTTAATACTGAAAATGTAGACACGGGCAGATCAGGACAAAGCGCCTATTCCTACTTACATCTTGATTCTCTGGGCACAAGAGATTTTTTTAATTCTCTTAAAGATAACGTTATTGCTGATATGCCAGAGGAAATTAGCCGTAGCGATTACTTTGTACTTACTTCATTTATAGCTCCTTCAGATACTCAAAAGGAACCTGAAGTAATTCCATTAGCTGTTGTAGCCTGGTCAATAAAAGGAAGTCAAGATTTTGTAGCAATGCTGCCTTTATCAGGCGATGAAGCCAGTACTTCTTTATTAACGAAATGGATAGAGTGGATAAGATTTATGGCGCCAACTGAAGGGCGAAAAGTAGAGACTACGACGCTTAATCTAAAAGATGGCTTTGTTGCTTTTTTTGAAGATTTAAATTTAGATAAAGCTGAGGCAGGGAATAGATTATTTGAATCTCCCGTTACAGGTCGTAAAAGCGAAAAGCATCCGTATGTTTCCGGAAAAATTACAATAGCGGTTAGCGGCGCCGAGGAAAAAGCCAGCTCGGCGGTAACAGTGAAAGATTTAAAAAAACAAGTTAAATCAGCCTTTGATTTGCTCCGCGAGCTAAAACAAACAGATAGGTTGACAACCAAGCAAATCAATAGCGTGCATATGGCAACCTGGTCGATTCGCTTAGTTTTAATGAGAGGTTGGTCTTTTAATGAGGAACAGCCACCCATTGAAAGCCTTGGACAAGATCTTGACATCCCCGAAGATCAGAAACCTGCTGTCAAGGTCGGTATTCAGGCATGGGCCAGGCTAATCAATATGGATCGGGATGCGGCTCAAGGACACTTCGATCGTTATAACGAGTTATTGTCGAGTGCGAGTTCGGCGCTGCAGGCGGCGCCTAGGAGAGATGCTTCGCTGCGCTCAGCATCAATTCCCGACGATGAGGAAATGGGGGGAATTGACTTTCGCGCCCTGCCTATGGCTATCCAGCCGATGGGGAGCTTTACGGGGCTGGATTTTAGCCTGCCGCAGTTAAGCCGGGCAGAGCTTGAGCGGATAGATATTAATACAGAGATAGAAGAGATTCAGAGGATGCTGGAGGCCGGGATTATTCCTTCCGGCAAGCGCTTTAAGGAGCTGGTTGCCGCCTGCGCGCAAAAGCGGGAATTGGGTTGCCGCGCCGATAATTTACTGCTCTGCCTGGCAGATATCCTTAAACTGCAGGAGGAGAATGCCTGTGAGAGCTCGCCTGAATTGCGCGAGGCGCTGGTGATAGTTGATATGGGGGCTTGAAAACTTTTTAATTTTTTACTTGACAAGATTTTTTTTTATTTTATAATTAGCACTCCAGACAAAGGAGTGCTAATCTACCGTATTAAAACTAACGACCAACGACAAGGGAGGTGTGAAAGATGGAGATGAGGCCATTAGGCGATCGCGTAGTGATTAAGCCTTTGGAGGCGGAAGCAAAAACCAAGGGCGGTATCGTTTTACCGGATACAGCCAAGGAAAAACCACAGGAGGGCAAGGTAGTGGCTGTGGGTAAGGGCAAGGTCCTTGAAAGCGGCAGTGTTCAGGCGCCGGAGGTAAAGGTAGGGGACAAGGTGCTCTACGGGAAATATTCCGGCAACGAGATTACCACCAAAGAGGGCGAAGAGTTATTGATTATGCGTGAAGAGGATATTTTAGCGGTGATTAAGTAATAACAGTTTGTCATTGCGAGGGACTGTGAGGGCGTAAGTCCGAGCAGTACCGAAGCAATCTAAAGGTGAGATTGCTTTACTCACTGCGTTCGTTCGCAATGACGAAACAAAAAAAAGGAGAATCGATTATGGCAAAGCAACTCTTATACAGTGATGAGGCGCGCCGAAAAATCCTAAGCGGGGTAGAGCAGTTATCCGCGGCGGTTAAGGTGACCTTGGGGCCTAAGGGCCGCAATGTGGTCATTGACAAAAAGTTCGGCTCACCGACCATCACCAAGGACGGTGTTACAGTAGCAAAGGAGATTGAGCTGGAGGACCCCTATGAGAATATGGGCGCCCAGATGGTTAAGGAAGTAGCGGAGAAGACCTCTGACATAGCCGGTGACGGTACCACCACCGCTACGATTTTAGCAGAGGCCATTTACCGCCAGGGCCTAAAGAACGTAACTGCCGGGGCAAATCCCATGGCCTTAAAGCGCGGGATTGAGAAGGCAGTTGAAAAAATAGTAGAGGAGTTAGGCAAGCTTTCTACCCCGATAAAAGACAAGAAGGAGATTGCGCAGGTGGCCACTATCGCCGCAAATTCCGACCATACTATCGGGGAGCTGATTGCCGAGGCAATGGATAAGGTAGGCAAGGACGGCGTAATCACGGTTGAAGAAGCAAAGTCAACCGCAACCACCCTTGAAGTGGTAGAGGGGATGCAGTTTGACCAGGGATACCTTTCGCCGTATTTTGTTACCGATGCCGAAAGAATGGAAGTCCTTCTTGAGGACCCCTACATTCTTATATATGAAAAGAAAATCTCTTCAATAAAGGATATACTTCCCTTATTGGAGAAGATTGCCCGTGCCAGCAAACCCCTTCTGATTATAGCAGAGGAAGTTGAGGGGGAGGCGCTGGCTACTTTGGTAGTGAACAAGATCCGCGGGACGTTCGTTGCCTGCGCGGTCAAGGCCCCGGGTTACGGCGACAGGCGTAAAGCCATGCTTGAGGATATTGCTATCCTTACCGGCGGCAAGGCCATTACCGAGGATCTCGGTATCAAGCTGGAAAACGTTGATATTGATGAATTGGGCCGTGCCAAAAAGGTAAAAATCGACAAAGAGAATACTACTATTGTTGAAGGCGCGGGTAAAAATCAGGGGATTAACGCCCGGATTGCCCAGCTAAAGAAGCAGATTGAAGATACCGATTCCGACTACGACAAGGAAAAGCTGCAGGAACGCCTGGCAAAACTGGCCGGCGGAGTGGCGGTAATTAATGTAGGGGCTGCTACTGAAACCGAAATGAAGGAGAAAAAGGCCAGAGTGGAGGATGCCTTGCATGCAACCCGCGCGGCTTCCCAGGAAGGTATAGTTCCCGGCGGCGGAGTCGCATTCTTACGCTGTGTCGCTGCGATAGAGAAATTAAGGCTTGATGGTGACGAGAAGATCGGCGTCAACATCGTCAAGCGGGCAATTGAGGAGCCTTTAAGGATGATCGCGCAAAATGCGGGCCTTGAGGGTTCGGTAGTTGTCCAGCGCATAAAACAGGAAAAGACAAACGTAGGTTATGATGTTGCTCAGGATGCCTATGTAGATATGATTGAGGCAGGGGTAATTGACCCGACAAAGGTTACGCGCTCGGCATTGCAAAACGCTGCATCCATTGCAGCGTTGTTATTGACAACCGAGGCAATCATTGCCGATAAGCCTGAGAAGGATGAGAAGATGCCGCCTATGCCGCATGGCGGAATGGGTGGAATGGGCGGAGGAATGGGCGGAGGAATGTATTAATTTAGTCCACAGTCGACAGTCCCTGCCTTGCCGGCAGGCAGGCATAGTCCACACAGCCGAAACTTACAAAGAACACCAGGAAAATATCGAAAAATATTTACAATAGAGTTTTGGTCTATTTTTAATTTAAAGCAGTTGTTTTAGAAGTTTGTATATTTCTTTTCTGTGGCCAATTAAAATGATAAAGATTTCCAAAGAGCTCTTTTTATAAATAATTCTAAAGTCGCCAACTCTAACTCTAAAGACATTTTTATAACCAGATAATTTTTCTTCATTTACTATTGGGGGTTGTGCCAATGACCTGATTTTTTTGACAAGAGCAATTTGATTAATTTTAGAAAGTTTTTTTAGTTCTTTTTCGGCTCTCGGGGAGATGATAATTTTCATAGGTTGAGTTCTCTGGCCACTTCTTCAAAATCTCTTCCCTTTTTAAAGTCAGTTTTTTCTATTCCTTTTTTGTCCAAGTAATTTTCAAGACAAATAACCAGTTTTTCAAAAAGTTCCTTGCCAACAATATATGCTTTTGTTACCCCCCTATTTTTGACAATTAGGGGATAATCTTCAGCAAAAGAAATTGCTTTAGTGGGATTTGTCTTTAATTGACTGATAGAAACAGTATCCATAGTTCCTAATATAACAAACAAAATGGTCTAATGTCAAGACCTGTTTTTAGGTCGTTTAGTTAAATTTTCCTTCCGGGCAATTCTTGGCTTTGGTAAATCCAGCCGCTTGGGCTTCTTTTTCCGTGCAAAACCAGTTTTCGCCTAAATCTTTTTCTACAATGGTAAATTCATACTGGGGACAGCCGGGAAAATAATAATTGCTTAAACTGGAATTTTTATCATAATTTCCCTTAATAACGCATTTTGGATTT
>JAZDPH010000045.1:0-52608 GCA_043797735.1 Candidatus Omnitrophota bacterium
GGATGGCTGGTAGAACAGATCCCGCAGATACGCTCAACCAAGAAAGGCACCTGGTCAAAGTGTTTATGCTCTGAAAGCTCCTCAATGCCCCGGTGCATATAGCCGATAACGATATCAATATCAACCACATTCTCCCCCTCCACATAGAGGCGGAAATACTCCGGCTCTTCCTGCAAAGGGTGATACGGGCCTATGGGTATGATTACTTTATGTGACATTGTTTACTCCAGATTATCAATACAATTCAAAATTACGTCTTTCTTCCCTCGTCCATCCTCTATCGTAAATCATCACTCATGGTCGTGCCTTAGGGGATACTTTCCCTGCGGCCAGTCGTCAATCAAAAGCAGGTGCGTTAAATTAGGGTGGCCGCTAAAATTAACCCCCAATAACTCCCAGATTTCGCGCTCAATCCATTCTGCCCCGGCAAATAACGGAGCGATTGAATCTATCGTCGGCGATTTTTTATCTTCTATTAAAACACGCACAGAATAAATCACCCCGGTCCTATCCAGGCTAAAGTGATAAAGGATCTCCAGGCCTGCGGGCGTATCGGTCCCGCTGGCAGTAATAAAACGCAGGCCCAATTCTTTAAACAAGAATTTAACTGTCTGGCGGATGTCTTCTTTCTTTGTGGAAAAATATACCCTGCGGGGGGAGTGCTGTTTCCATTCAAAGATTTTTTCGCCCAACCCCTCCTTGATTCTGTCCTCTGTTAAATTTATATTATTCATAGTTTAAGCTGTTTTTTTTATTTTGGCTATCAGTTTTGCCACGCCGGCAATTATCGCCTCCGGCTTAGGCGGACAGCCGGGGATATACACATCTACCGGCACCACTTCATCAACCGGGCAGGGGCTGTTATATGAATCCTTAAACATAATCCTGCCGCAGGCGCAGCCGCCTATTGCCACTACCACGCAGGGTTTGGGGACCTGGGTATAAAGTTTTTTGAGCCTCTCCTTAGTCTTATAATTAGGCACCCCGGTAACTAAAAGCGCGTCTGCATGCCGGACGCTGCCTACCAGGACCATCCCTAACCTCTCCAGGTCATGCCGGGGGGTTAAAAGGTCTAAGATCTCAATATCGCAGTTGTTGCAGGGAGAGCAGGCCGCATGAAAAACCCAGATTGATTTAGTCAGCGCTTTTAGTTTTATATTCATATATTCATCTTCTGTGGGCTATGGACTATTAACCATGGACTCACAATCCGAGCATTGCTAATATCACGGCAATAAATGCGATGATTGTAACCGGCCCCCAGAAAAACCTCATTGTCTGGTCAATGCGTAAACGCGGATTTGTATTCTTAATCAGTATGACCAGCACTAATATTGCTATAAATTTCAAGGAAATAAATAACGGGCTTAAATCCTTGCCCATAAAAAGTATGATCAGTAAAAGCGGCGCTGCATAAAGAAGGATCGCCTTGGCCAATTTAAATACGGCCAAAGGCAGGCCGGAATATTCTATTAAAACACCCCCCATTATCTCCTGCTCCGCCTCAGAGGCGTCAAAAGGCACAAAGCCTAGTTTTGCCTGCACGCAAAAAAGGGCCGCTAAAAATGCCAGCACTCCTGAGATAGAGGCAATATGCGAGCCGAAATGCATCTGATAAGCCAGAATCCCGCCCAGCTGTATTATGCCGGCGCTTTTAATAATCACGGCAATTATGGAAAGAATAAACGGCAGCTCATACGCTAAGATTAACTTTATCTCGCGTGAGACGCCGACGGAAGCCAGGGGATTCCCTGAGGCAGAAGCCCCCAAAATCAGGGCAACTGCCGGGATGACCAAAAGGTAAATAACCACGATAACATCTCCCAAGGCCCCCTCAAGAGGAGACATAACCGTCCTGCCGAGCATTGCCGCCACTAAAACCAGGCTCAATAACCCTAAAAAAGGAGCCAGCAGAAAGGTCATCTTTGCCCTCTCCGGCAGAATAATCTCCTTGCCCGACAGCTTTAGGAGGTCAACAAAATTCTGATACCACGGCGGGCCCACCCGCCACTGCAGGCGGGCAGTAACCTTCCGGTCAACCCATCCGGCCAATAAGCCTATAATCGCGCTGAATAAAAAACCGGGGAATATTAAATACTGAAAAAACATTTTAATCATATTTATTTAAAATCCAAATGTCAAAATCCAAATACTACCAAATAAATCCCAATTTCCAATTTCAAAATTTGGATTTGGGATTTTGGATTTATTGTGGATTTTGTAGTATTTGGATTTGGGATTTATCATATCATTTCTTCCTGGGTAATTGGATATCCTCTCTTGACCACTTAAGGGTATGCACCGCCAGATGCTCTCCCACCAGGTATATATTCTTTTCTAAATCCTCTACTGCTTCTTTTACCTCTATCGCTTTATGCGGGCAGCTGGTTGCGCACTTGGGGAGTTTCCCGTCTGCAGCCACACAATAATCGCATTTAGAGTCAAGATAAGGAATAAAATCCTGAAAGATTATGCCAAAGGGGCAGGCGATAGAACAGGATTTACAACTAGTGCAACGCATCTTGTAACGCTTAAGGTGGCCGTCCGGGGCCCGCTCCAATGCCTGATGATAACAGGCGTTCACGCAAGGGGCCTCTTCGCAATGGCGGCAGATGGTGGCAAATGTCGCGTATTCCCGCAGGGAGGCAATGCCGTTATTCTGCGGGTGATAAAAATAATCGCATACCAGGCGGCAATCCGCGCATTTATCGCATATCTCTAAGTCTATAAACAGGCGTTTCATATTCCCAATCCTTGTCATTGACGATGTAAATCTTTCTTAATCCCAAATATCGTGAATATCCTTGATTGTTTCATAAGTAAAAACCGGGCCGTCTTTACAGGCATAATGCCTGCCCAGGCGGCAATGGCCGCATTTTCCCAGCCCGCAGGACATATTCTTTTCCATAGAAAGATAGATATCCTGCGGATTAAAGCCCAAATCCAGTACTTTTAAAGTTACGAACTTCATCATAATCGGCGGGCCGCAGACTATGGCAGTTGCTTTATTTAAATCCACGGGCAGGCCGTCCAATATCGTGGTTACCAGGCCCACCTTGCCATCCCACCCCGGAGCCCCTACGTCAACGCTGACGGCCACATCCACTTTTTCTTTGTTTGCCCATTCGGACAGGGAATTCTTATATACAATGTCCGCCGGCGTGCGCGAACCGTAACGCAATATTACCTTATTATAACTGTCCAGTTGGCTAAATAAGCTGAATAATAACGAACGCAAAGGCGCCAGCCCCACGCCGCCGCCTACAATTACAATATCCCTGCCTTTAAATTTATCTAAAGGATAGCCCTTGCCGTAGGGGCCGCGTATCCCTAAGGAGTCGCCCTTATTCATAGAATGCAGTTTGGCGGTAATCCTGCCGGCCTTCATTATCGTTACCTCTAATTTCTGCTTGTCCGCCGGGTCCGAAGAGGGGGTAAACGGCCCCTCCCCCGCGCCGGGAACGGTCAATTCTATAAATTGGCCCGTAGTAAAACAAAATTCGGACTTAGGCCTGAGAGTAAAGGTCTTGATTGCCGAAGTCTCTTCCTTAATCTCTTCTATTACCGCCTCAACCGGCTGGTAGATATTTTTCATCATGCAGTCTTTTTAAGATATAACGGATATCAATCCTGCCCGGGCAGGCATCAATGCACCGGCCGCAGCCGCAGCAGGCCTGAAAACCTAAATTATCAATAAAGAAGTCAAATTTTTTGAGGTAGCGGTTGCGCAGCCTCATATAGCGCCTCCTTAAAGGATTAGCCCCGCCGGCAACCGTGCTGAAATTCTTATACAGGCAGCCGTCCCAGATACGGAAGCGTTCGGCGCGCTCTTTTTTTGATTCATCCGCCAGCAAAAAACAATGGCAGGTATCGCAGCCGAATACGCAGGCGCCGCACTCAATGCAAGTCTCTACCTGTTCCTGCCAAACCGAGGAGCCAAACCCGGCAACTACAATTTCCTTGAGGGTTTCTTTTTTCGGGATCTGATGATACGAAAGATGCTCTTCTATCCGTTTTATTACCGACTCCCTCTTTGCGTAGCGGCCGGAGATCTGGCCGAAAGTGGCCGGGGTTAAGATCCCTTTAAGGGAACCTGCGATTTCATCGGCCCGGTCTGATGCCGCATCAAGAAGAAAGCCGTCATTAAGCGGAGAGAGGTTAAAATCAAAGCCTTTAGAGGCAAAGGGGTCTATATCAAAGGCCCGGCAGAAACATGACTCTTTGAAGTTCGGGCAATCCCCGGATATAATCAGGGTATTTTGCCGCCTGGCTTTATAAAACGGGTCAGCCTCATTGCCCTCCAGAAAAACAAAATCCTGGACTTTTAAGGCAAAAAGGTCGCAATTTTTTACCCCGCATATCGCCGCGGGCTTAAGGGGCTCTTTGGCATCTCCCTCCTCCTGAAAGTAACCGCAGACTTTTTCCTTAAAAGGGGTAAAAAATACGCGCACCGGCTCAATAGAGCGGTAATCGTTGAAAACGATCCCCTCTTTTTTTGCCTCTGCGTATTTTTTTAAAATGTAGTCACCACAAGGCAGTTCAAAGGAATGCTCGCAGGCGGCTTTACGGGAGGATTCTATCTTGACCGGCAGGTAGAGCTGGAACTCCCCGGCTATATGCTCATAGAATTTAATTAGATTTTGCCCTTGGAGATAGTAAGTCTTCATTCAAAATGTTTTTAGATTTAGTAAAAGGCGGGTAATTTGTGAAGATTATCACAAAATATCCCTAAAAAATCTTGAAAAATAATATTAACATATTTCCCGCAAGTTGTCCATACAAAAATTTTAACCGTTCGCCGGCCTTATGAGCCTCTCCCTTACCAGCTCGCTTACAAGTTTGGAGTCTGCCTGAGCACCGACTTTGGCCAGCACCTCTTTCATTACCTTGCCCATATCTTTGATGCCGCTTGAGCCGCCGGAGGAGACAACTTCTTCAATGATTTTTTTAAGCTCACCGGCAGGGAGTTCTTTAGGCAGATAAATTTTTAGGATCTCCATTTCCTTTGTTTCCTTATCTGCCAATTCGGCTCGGCCGCCCTTAGTAAACTGCTCTATGGAATCCTGGCGCTGTTTTACCTGTTTTCTTATGACCGCAATGGCCTCAGTATCATCAAGGGACTTTTTCTTCCTTGCCACCGCCGTATTAATCATCTCCGCGCGCAGGAAACTCAATACCGAGCTCTTCAGCGCATCCTTGTCTTTCATTGCCTGCTTATAGTCATTAAGAATTTTTTCTTCCAGCATAATATTCTCTCCTTAATTCCCATGCTACCCCATACTGCCCCCTCCTACCCCTTACTACCCCTTAAAACTATTGACTCTGTCAAAACACTATATGTTTTCTAAATTTCATTAACCTTCTCTGTAGATCTCTCAAGGTGAGGCCGCAGGTGCGCTTAACCCCAAAATCTTCTACGTTAAAAGAGGCGGCGACCGTAGCATAAGCAAGCGCCTTTCTTATATCCGGCGCTTTTATCTTTTTTACTTTGCTTAAATAACCCATAAACCCTCCGGCAAAGGTATCCCCTGCGCCGGTAGGGTCAACTACCCTATCCGTCGGATAACCCGGCAGGGCAAAGATGAACCCCGCCCCTGCGTGCAGGGGCGGGGTGAATTTACTGCTGAAAAACAAAACCCCGTGCTCGCCTTTCTTGATTAAGACCATTTTC
This sequence comes from Candidatus Omnitrophota bacterium, assembly GCA_043797735.1. GTDB lineage: Bacteria > Omnitrophota > Gorgyraeia > Gygaellales > Profunditerraquicolaceae > BS750m-G77. The sequence continues at coordinate 5,672 of JAZDPH010000045.1, forward strand.
GGCCCGCGGGAATACAGGTACCTGGCCGCCTTTATTAAATTCCCCTCGCCGGAAAGGCTGCGCGCCTCCTGGTCGTTAGCCACATAGATATCCACTTTTTTTAACAGCCGCAGCAGCGCTTTGCGTTTATGGCTTATCCAGAAGTTCATGCTGTCTAGCCCCACTAACTGCGGAGAATGCATGCGCTCCAAAAGGTGCCTCTGGATATCCGGGTCAACGTTAGCCAGAAAGACATGCCTGATCTTCTTTTGCTCCTCTGTAATCACCGGCCGGAATGCCGAAAGCACCCCCAGCTCCGTATTTAAGGTAAGGGCGGTATTCAAATCCCCTTTGTATTGGCCCTCCCATTTAAAGGTATTGCCCTTCTCCTTAATCAGGGAGGTCAGGACTATCCCCTTCTGACGCAGGAAATCAATGTGCCTTTTAGGGAAATCGCTTCCCACAATAGCCACCAGGTTTACGCTGGTAAATAAACGCGCGGTCATCGCAAAATGCACGGCTGAACCGCCAAGCATCTTTTTCCTCGTACCGAAAGGGGTACTCACCGTATCAAGTGCGACTGTGCCTAAGACGATTATGCTCATAAATAGAGTTTAAGGGTTAGTATGGGGTAGTGTTACTGCCCCTTAAAATTATCTAATAAATAATAAAGTAATTACGGCAACAATTATACAATAATAGCCGAAATAATGCAATTTAGCTTTTCTCAAAACCGCCTTTAATATCAAGAGTGAGAATATTCCGGCGATAAAACTAGAGATAAGCCCTGCCGTAAGGCCTGCCGCCGATAGGGATCCTTTTAGGGCAAAATCAATTTTTTTTGCCTCTAAAAAAACAGCCCCCGCAATCACCGGTATAGAAGCCAGGAATGAGAATTTAAAAGCCAACTCCCTGTCTATTTTTCTAAATAAAAGCGCGGAGATCGTAATGCCCGAACGAGAAATCCCCGGGATAATCGCCGCCCCCTGGACCAGGCCTAAAATTAGCGCGTCCACTATATCCAGGATATTTCTGCGCGAATTTATAAATCTACGCGTCCTTATTAATATTGCGCCGGTAATAATTAACGCCAGGGCAGCAACTTTTGGCGAACTAAACAAGGCCTCAAAGAAATTCTTTCCCAATATCCCAATGATACCGGTAATTACCGTAACCACGGCAATAAGTATCAGCCATTTCGGGTTGCGCAGCAACTCCAGTATATCTTTAAAAAAGAAAATAATCAAGGCGCAGAGGGTCCCTAAATGTAAAATTACCGACACCGCCAGCTCCTGGCCGGCCATCCCCAGGGCCTTCTGGAAAATCACCAGATGCCCGGAGCTGCTCACCGGCAAAAACTCCGTGGCCCCCTGCACTATCCCTAAGAAAATGTATTTAAGCATAGCGACAACCTAAATGACAACCGAAACGACAACCGAATTTAATGCTTATCCAGAAATCCTTTTAAGTCTTGCGGTAATTCGGTTGATAAGCTGACTTTTTTACCGCTTAGCGGATGCGTGAATTCAAGGGATTTGGCGTGCAGGCAGAGGCGCTTGAAGCGTAATTTGAAATCCTTGCGAAAGGAAAATTTGCTCTCCCCCACAATTGGATGGCCGATCTGCTTGAAATGTATCCTTAACTGGTTGGTGCGGCCGCTGGCCGGCTGGGCCTCTACAACGGTAAAATCTTTTCTTCTCTCTAAAACTCTGTATCCGGTCAAAGCAGGCCTGCCTTCAATGGGCTCCTTTATCCGGCCTTGAGGCTGGCTTAAAACCCCTTGCAGGAAAGCAAGATAAGTCTTTTTTACTTTTCTTTGCCTGAATTCATCCATCAGCTTTTTTTGCGCGGATTTACCCTTGGCGTAGATAATCAGGCCCGAGGTCTCCCGGTCCAGACGATGGCAGGGATGCAGGCGGTAAGTTATGCCTTTTTCTACTAAATCGTTATTAAGGATAGACGTTAATGTGCGCCGTTCTTTTTTCGGCGTGGGGATTACCAGAAGCCCTGAGGGTTTATCTGCAACAAGCAATGAATCATCCTCGTAGGCTACGGCAATGTTCACTCCGCCCTTCCTTTTTTATATACCCGTCCTTCTTAGGAAGGGCGGGGTTCATCTAAGCTATCTCAAGCATCCTCTCTATTGCCTTCTTTGCGCGCTGGCGGATATCATCCGGGACCTTTACCTCTTCCTTCAGCTCCTCCAATGCCCAAACTATCTTTTCCTGCGTGGTGCGTTTCATATTCGGGCAGACCGCCCGCTCGCTGGCAGGATAAAATTCCTTACCGGGGTTGTCCTGTTTTAGCCGGTAAATAAGGCCGACCTCCGTGCCTACGATAAATTCCCTGGCTTGGTCCTGGCTGGCAAACTTAGCCATCTTGCTTGTGGAAAGCACCGCATCAGCCAAAGCCACAACCTCCGGCAGGCATTCCGGATGCACCATAACCTTGGCAAGGGGATGGAACTTCTTCATCTGCTTTATGTCCTCGGGAAGAATTTTTACGTGCGTCGGGCAAAACCCGTTCCAGATAATCAGTTTTCTATGTGCCTGCTTGGAGGCATAATCGGCAAGGTATTTATCGGGGATAAAAATAATATCCTTATATTTATCTTTCAGGGCATTTACTACCGCCACGGCGTTGGTGGAGGTACAGCAATAGTCTAATTCGGCCTTAACCTGCGCGGAGGTATTCACGTAGCCGATTGCCACCGCCTGCGGATGCTTCTCTTTCAGCTTCTTTAAATCAGCGGAGGTAATCATATTGGCCATCGGGCATCCGGCAAGGGCATCCGGCATAATTACCAACTTGTCCGGACAGAGGATTGAGGCGGTCTCAGCCATAAAATGCACTCCGCAGAAAACAATTACCTTTGCTTCTGTCTTTGCGGCAATGCGGCTTAATTCCAGGGAATCCCCCCGGTAATCCGCCACCTCCTGAACCTCAGGCAACTGATAGTTATGCGCCAGGATAACGGCATTGCGCTTTTTCTTTAGTTCCTGAATTTTTCCTTCCAAGCCGCCTCTAAATAATTTCTTATTCATTCTAATCTATTCTAGCGCTCTGTTGATTATTCCCCCGCCTAAGACTACCTCTTTATCGTAGAACACCGCTGACTGGCCGCTAGTTATGGCAAACTGTGGTTTCTTAAAGCAGGCCTTCCAGCGCCTGCCAAAAGGCCAAACTAATGCAGACGCTTCTTGATGATTATACCTTATCTTTACCTTAACGGCAATCTTCTTTTTTGGTTTTTTAAAAATAAAGTGCGCTTTGTCAACTAGAAACTCGCTTTTTTCCGCCTCTTCCTTTCTGCCGGCAACCAGCTGATTTTTTCTGCTGTCTATTGCGGTTATATACAAAGCAAAGCCCCTGGCAATGCCCAAGCCCTGGCGCTGGCCAATGGTGTAAAAGGCAATCCCCCTATGCTCCCCAAGGATATTGCCCTGGCCGTCCACTATCGGCCCCGGCTTTATCTTATCTTTAGCCTGTCCTGCTAAAAATTCACGGTAATCTTTACCCGGCAAAAAACATATCTCCTGGCTGTCCGGTTTATCCGCAACCGCCAGGCCGAATTTCACCGCCAACTTCCTCACCTGCTCTTTGGTATAATTGCCTAACGGGAAAAGTATTTGCCTTAGCTGGCCCTGATTTAGCCGGTATAAAAAATAAGACTGGTCCTTCTTTCTATCCTTTGCTTTTTTTAGTAAATATCTCTTCCTGTAGACTGTAGACTGTGGACTGTGGACTTCTTCTATCCGCGCATAATGCCCGGTAGCCAGGTATTTTGCGCCTAAAGAAGATGCCTTTTTTAATAAGCGGCCGAATTTTATATACTGGTTACACCTGACGCAGGGGTTGGGTGTTCGGCCCCGAAGATACTGGCGGCAGAAATCCTTAATCACATACTCATCCAAGGCCTTCTGCATATTTAAAACATAATGCCTTATTCCTAATTTATGGGCGACCCTGCGGGCATCTTCAATTGCCGCCCTGCTGCAGCAGGCAAAATTAAAACACATGGTTATGCCGATAACCTCATACCCCTCTTCTTTTAATAACGCCGCGGCTACCGAGGAATCCACCCCGCCGCTCATTGCCACCGCTGCCAGCCCTTTTCTGCTCATATTCTCTAAATTCGTGCTAATTCGTGCGTAAGAAAGAGGGACGTTCCCGGAATCAAAGTAAAAAACTTAATTCAGAAACGTCCCCACTGTCTTTGTTTTGCTAGGTTATAACTTAGTGACTCTTACTGCTTGTTCTCCCTTAGGGCCTTTTTCGATTTCAAACTCGACTTCCTGCCCTTCCTCCAAGGTCTTATAACCATCTCCCTGAATTGCGCTGTGATGCACAAATACATCATTGCCAGACTCAGGAGTGATGAATCCGTAACCTTTTTGGTTAGAGAACCACTTTACTTTTCCTTTTGCCATTACTTACTACCTCCTTTCAACTATTTTATTAATAGTAAATAACGGCATAGAATACAAAAAACCGTAAAGCGTGGTAAACTGTCCTTGTACGCCTTACGGCCTTCAAAACTTGTCCTTCCACTGCCTTATTTACTACCTTCAGGGCTAAGTATACACTAAATTAAGCCTTTGTCAATCTAATTATTTGACAGCTACCACTCAAATTTTACCCCCCCTTTTATCCATCTGCCCGGCAGGATGACCCCGGAAATCTCGCTGTAGCTGGTATTGGTAAAATTATCTACCTTTACGAACGGCTCAAGGCTAAAGTTATTTTTTGTTATTGTTTTGGATAAATACAGGCCCCCCACAAAGTAAGTCTCTCCGTAGTATCTCTGGTTATAAGACAGCTGCCAGTCAACTTTTAACCCGAAAAGCGATGAGTATATATCCAGAAGCAGCTGGTGCTTCAGGGCATCCAGGGCATATTTGGAGAAAAAGCCGCTTGTTTTTTTGTCCACATCAATATAAGCATAAGAAAACTGAAGCTTCTTTAAATTAATCTCCTTAAAATTTAACTGCGGGCTAAAGGCGCTTATGAACTCGGCGCCGCGAAAGTCAACACTGCCTAAATTTGTTGCTACCCAGGGATCCTGCTCAGAGGTGCGTGTCCAGTCTATCAGGCCATGCCCCCGGCGCATAAACCCGTCTATGCTCACCTCCAGGCCCTTATCTTTAAAATCAAGCCCTAATTTAAAATTGTCGCAGTGTTCAACCGTAAGGGCCGGGTTTCCCTTGTTTGCGGCGGTATTATAATAAAGTTCGGTATAGCTGGGCACCCTGAATGACCGGGCAGCCGAGCCGCTAATGCTTAATCTATCATCTATAATCGGGTATTCCAGGCCGAAATTATACGACTCCTGCCACCCCCATTTTTGATAATGATCGGCCCTTGCCCTTAAATCAATATTAAGCCTGCCGGCAAAACCGGGGGTAAAGCCCGCCAAAAACGCTTCATATAACCTGCTGTGCTTGCCTAAATTAGTGGAGTTAATCTCCTCCCTGCCTAAATCAAGGCCAAAAACAGCCTCGCCTGAGCCGGTGGGCAGATTTAGCCGGGAAACAAGGCCGTATATATAGGTAGTATGGTAATTGACCGAGGTTGGGTTGTTCCTCTGCAAAATAAACTTATCCCAGTGCCTCCTGAAAAACAAGTTGTTCTTAAGCAAAGCGCTGCCCAATTGATTGTCCAGGCCGGCCTTGGTAAAAAAAGTTTCGGTATGCTCCTCTTCTTCGCAAAAAAGGTTGGAGTAAAAACTGTCCGCCCCGAAATCCTTCTTTTGATAGCCAAACAAAGCATCCAGAAGCGCGTTATTAATGTCTTTGTTAAGATACAGGGAGGTTGTGTAATATTCGAAATCCGTATTCGGCCGGGCGGCCTTGGAGATCTTGTGCTCATAAGAGAGCCTCCCGGATAAACTGCGCTCAGGCAGGGTAAGGGAAAACCCCTGTCCAAAGAGGGCGTGCTGGCCAAAGACGCTGTCTACCCTCAGGCCCCTTTTGACCGGCCTTTTGACCACAAAATTTACGCTCCCGGCAAGCCCCCCTGCCCCGTACAAAGAAGAGTCGCCGTCTTTAATTACCTCCAGCCTCTGGAGGTCGTATTCGGTCAAGGGGATATCCAGATTGTGATGGCCGGTCTGCGGGTCATTTACCCTTATCCCGTCAATAAGCACCGCCACCTGCTCAAAAGTTGAACCCCTCAAGGAAAGGTCCCCCTGGATACCTGAGGTGCCGCGATAGCGCAGGTCCGCCCCGGAGATCCCCTGCAATAAATCCGCTAAGGAATCGGGGTTTTGCATTTTTATCTGGCCGGAATCCAGGATCTGGGCGGAATAAACGCTCTTGGCCATGCTCGGCCCCAGCGAATCCATGCCGGGGCTTACCACTATTTTTTCCAAGGCGCGCTGCTGTTCTTCGGCAAACAAGGAGTAAGGGGCAGAAAAAATACTGCTTAATATAATGAAACTAATTAAAGCCTTTTTCATAACTACAAGAAACTTCATCCCGCCAAAGGCGGGATTCAGAACTTCCTTATGAAGTTTCAGTGGTTGGGAAAGTTTTATACTTTCCCATACCATAAAAAATCCCGAAACCTATTGTATAAGTTTCGGGGCTATTGTCAACACATTCATATATTTTGGTTGACAAATGTCAAAGTATACTCAGGAATGTATCAAGTCATTGCGAGGAGCGAGCGTAGCGAGCGCCGAAGCAATCTAAAAAGGGATTGCCTGCCTGCCGGCAAGGCAGGCTTCGCTCGCCTACGGCTCGCAATGACGAAAAAGAAGAATTAAAATTTACCCTCCTCCTTCATCTTCTTCAGCACCGGGTCAAAGTTTATCGGGCTTAAAAACCTGCCTAAAATTCTAAAAAAATGGTTGAGCAGCCCGTTACGATGCCTGGCATAGATATAAAGAGGGATAAATTTAAAATCCAGCCTTCTCTTCGGCTCATAATTAGTTACGCCCATCTCATAAGTTTTTAATTTGTTTTCTATGCACCAGTTTATTAAATCACGGATTTTTATAAAATAAAGGTGGTATTTATAGGCAACGGAATAATCAAAACCCAGATAAAGGTCTATAAAATAGCCCTGCGAAAAAAGGCAGAGGGCAAATCCGGCCAGCTTATTATTAATCCGCCACAAAAAATACTTCGCTTTTTGCGGCATATTTTCGGATATCAGCCGGAAGAATTCCATCGGGGCTATCTCAAGCCCGATCTCCTGCCGATTTAGCGTCTGAAGGTACAGGTTATAAACCTGCGCCAGCTCCTCATCATTTAGTTTACCTACAACCTGCATCTTAATGTCAACCTTGCCATCCACTTTTTTAAATTTCCTTCTTAAATCATAGCGGGAAGCGGTACTTAAGCCGAGCAGATACTCCTGAAAACTGGAAAAATTTATATCCAGCACGGTAGTCGGCATACTCTCTATCTTGAAAAAACCCTTTTTTAATAACGGGTCGAGTGACTGTAAATAACCGGGGCCGAAATCCTTAAAGGCAACCACCCTTGCCCCTTCTTTTTTTGCGATTTTGTGCATCGCCCTGCTAATGCCTTCAATTGCTTCCTCTCGGGCATCTTCATTCAGAACCCCTAACCTGCCCCGGTCCATAGGCAGGCCGCAAAGCACGGCCTTAATATTAAAAATAGAGGGCAGAAACCTTTTAATAAATTCGGTAAACTTCATTACCGTCCCTTGAATACCTGCGTCCATAGGAAAATCCATCAGAAAACAAGGGGCCGCGCCAATAAGCGAATTATTATCGTAGACTAAAATATACCGGAATTCAAACTGCGTAAATCCGGATTCATCCAGCGATTTAAAAAAATAGTACCCCTCCAGGACGTCCGGAAAGACACTATTCCATTCCTGCGGGGAGATCTCTGCAATCTTATTAAAAATCCTGGTTTGGATAGCCAACTATTCCCTCATCCTTCCTTAGCGGCAGTGCATGACATCTCCGGCCATAACCTTCTCTATTGTCCCGGAGTCCCTCCTGACCAAGAGCCCTCCGTCGCTGTCTATTTCAACGGCCATGCCTTCTATGCATTCTTTCTGGCAGAGCACCTTTACCCTCTTACCCAGGGTAAGGCTGTATTGGCGCCACTTCTCAATAATGAAGCTAGCGCCTTTCTTCTGAAAAAGCAGGTAGTTCTCTTCTATCGCAAACAATATCTGCCCCACTAAACTCACCCGGCTTATCCATTCTTTTTTCTGCTCTCTCAGAGAAGTGGCCCCCTGCGGCAGGCTTTTTTTATCATTGTTTACGTTTAAGCCCGTTCCGATAACCATAAACTTAATCCGGTCTGTTTCGGCATTCAATTCGGTTAATATCCCGCCCAATTTTTTATTGTGCATAAATATATCGTTGGGCCATTTTATCCTGGCCTCTAAGCCGCAAGCCTGCTTTAGCGCTTCGCAGATACTGATTGCAGCAAGCAAGGTCAATATCGCCGCCTGAGCAGGAAGAATTTGCGGCTTAAGAATTAAAGACATATATATGCCTTTATATTTGGGGGAAAACCAATCCCGGCTTAATCTCCCCCTGCCCTTTTTCTGGGACTCGGCCACAACCAGCGTGCCCTCGCCGGCACCCTCACTGCCCAGCTGCATCGCCGCGTTCATCGTTGAGCCTATCTCCTCAAAATAATGAATCTTCCTGCCTAAGGACTTCGTCTGCAAAATACGGCTTATCTCAAACGGAAAGAGCCGGTCAGGAGAAGAGATTAACTGATAACCCAGATGCGGCACGGCAATGATATCGTAGCCGGCATCCTTTAACTCCTGGATATGCTTCCATAATGCCTGCCTGCTTATACTCAAGCGCTCGCTCATTGCGTCGCCGGAGATATAGCCGTGTTTATTCTTTAAAAAATCAATTATTTTTTCCTGCATCATATAGGGGGGACATTGCGCGCAGTTTCTTGACGATTTTGGGGAGGCGTTCCAGCAGATAGTCGATATCGGCCTCTTTTGTCCATCTGCCCAGGGTAATCCGCAGTGAGCCGTGGGCGATCTCATGGGGCAGGCCGATAGCCAAGAGCACATGTGAAGGCTCCAAAGAAGTAGAGGTACAGGCAGAGCCGGTAGAGCAGGCAATGCCGGCCAGGTCAAGGTTAAGCAGGATAGATTCACCTTCAATGTATTTTATGGAGAAGTTTACGTTATTGACAAGCCGCCGCTGTGCGTGCCCGTTAAGGCGGGCCTCGGGGATATTTTTTGGAATTTCTCTGATTAACCTGTCGCGCAGAGAGGCCTGGAACTCTGCCTCCCTCTGCATATTCTTCTGGCACAACTCTATTGCCTTGGCCACCCCCACAATTCCGGGGGTATTGTAAGTTGAGGCGCGCAGGCCCCTTTCCTGGTCCCCGCCGTGTAAGAGGCTCACCAGGCGCGTGCCTTTTCTTACATACAAAGCGCCCACGCCCTTGGGCCCGTAGAATTTGTGCCCGGAAAGCGATAATAAATCCACGCCTAAATCGCTAACATTTACCGGAATGTGGCCGACGGTCTGAACGGCATCGCTGTGAAAATAAATGCCTTTTTCTCTGGCGATTTTTCCGATTTCGGCGACAGGCTGGATGGTGCCGATTTCATTATTGGCATGCATAACCGAAATCAGGATGGTCTTATCGGTAATTGCCCTGCCGATATCTTCGCAAGAGACTAATCCATCTTTATCCACGCCGACAGAAGTGATATTAAAGCCCAGTTTTTGTAAAAACTTGCACGGCTCGCTTATGGCATGATGCTCAATGGCGGTAGTGATGATATGGTTGCCTTTATCCCGAAGGGCAAAGGCCACGCCCTTAACCGCCAGATTATCGGATTCAGTACCTCCGGAGGTAAAGATAATCTCTTCCGGCTTTGCCCCTAAAAATGAGGCGAGCCTCACCCGGGCATCCTCTATCGCTTTTTTTGCCTCCTGGGCCGGAGCATAGATACTGGAGGCGTTGCCGAATTTTTTAAAAAAATACGGCTGCATCGCCTTGATAACTTGCGGGTCAGTAGGGGTAGTTGCCGCATAATCCAAATATACATATTTTTTCATAGCGCTGCCTCATTCATACTGCCGGTACGGTAACCCTCTAAATCTAAGGTTATATAATTATATCCTAATTCTTTTAATTTGTCGATTATTTGATTGCGCCTGTTTATAAAAGACGGCATATCTCCTTTTAACACCTCTATCCGGCAATAATTATCATAATCCCTGACCCTTACCTGCCTAAATCCCATTTTTTTTATAAAACTCTCTGCCCTGTTGATACGGTTTAATAACGAAGAAGAGATTTTTCTGCCATAGGGAACCCGCGAAGCCAGGCAGGCCAGCTCCGGCTTATCCCAGGTTTCTAACCCTGCACTCTTACTCAAGACACGGATCTCCTCTTTGGTCAGGCCTGCCTCTGCCAGCGGCGAACGAACCTTAAGCCTTTCTTTGGCTATATGCCCTGGCCTGAAATCAGCGTTGTCGGAAACATTGCTGCCATCCGCCACAAAATTAAGATTAAGGCGGGCGGCAGTTTTTTTCAGCCTGCTAAAAAGTTCCTCCTTGCAGAAGTAACAACGTTTAGGCGGATTAGAAAAGAACCTCTTGTCTTTTAGTTCGTGAGTCTTAATTATCTTATGCCTTGCCCCTAAACGGCCGGCCATGGATTTAGCAAATAGTAATTCTTCCCCGGGGCAGGTAGCCGAATCTGCGGTCACCGCAAGAATTTTTTCTCTCGGTAAAACATCCAGGGCCGCCTTTAAAAGAAAAGTGCTGTCTGCTCCTCCGGAATAAGCAATCAAAACCGAATTCATCTTTTTCAGAATATTTTTTAACTTATTATATTTACTCATCTTAATTATCTGCGTAAATGCGCGTGCTTATCTAGCGGATATCTGCGTCATTAGAAATGCACTTCCATGGCACGGGTGGGACAGATTTTAACGCAGAGTTCGCAGGCGATACATTTATTGTTATCAAAATGGACCTTACGCGTCTTATGGTCGACTATCAGGGCCTGCGTAGGACAAATGGGGACACATACGCCGCAATCAGTGCACTTATTATCGTCGCGCGTTACATCCTGGCTTAAAGGCTGGATTTTTACTCCGCAGGAATCAAGGTATTCAATGCCTTTATTGAAATTTTCTCTTTTCCCGGATAACTCCAGAACCATCAAGCCCTCCTCCTGCGGCGTGACATTAGCCTTTAGGATATTAAACTTCAAATCAAAGTCCTTAACCAGTTTATAAACAATCGGCTGATCCACCATCCGGCGGGGAAAATGTAAGACAATCTTTTTGGAAGTCATTCTGCCTCCGTAATGGGTCTTTCCTTAAGCGGCCTGAAAGCATATCCCGACTCAACGCCGGGCAAAGAGGCCACCGGTTCACTCAAGCAGAAATCTCCTTTTTTAATCCAGGCTTTTAGCTCCTCGGCAATTTCGCGCGCCTTGGAATAACTGGATAAGTTGCCCGTGGGAACCTGCCTGCCGCCAACGGCAATCTTGCCGGATTTTAACTGGGTATAGTTAACCTCGCCTAAAGAACCGCCCGCTCCTTGAGGATAACTGGAGCTATAATCAACAATCTGAGTATATATCTGGTCGTCGGAGGCGGCGGCGAACTTAATTGTTTCTTCATTTAATACGGGTATAGGAACGCCGATGCCGACAATTAAGCTTACGCCGTAGCCGAACATGCTGGTACCCACCAGCCACTGCGGCTTCATCTGTTTTAGGTCCCCGATTACGGCAATCGTGCCTGCGGGGGATTTTGGCGTGCCGTTTTCGCTCCTGGGGGCGCCGGGATTGTGCTGGGTGCCCTGCCAGGCAACGTAACCAATGCCGCCCCCTAAGAATATCCTTGTGCCGATGCCGATTGTCCTATAGTAGGGATCCTTTAAAAGCGGAGAAAGCTGCCCGGCAGAACAATAGTTGGCATTACCCAGGTTGGGCTTTAAGGTGCCCATATAGGTATGGATAATCTTATCCGATAAATTTACCGCAACATTATAATTCTGATAACAATTACGCATATTAAATAATACCGCTTCATTCAGGTCTTTTATGTTAATGAAGGTCTCCAGCCTCCTGCGCGGATAACAGTCCGTGCCGTAGGCTGCAGCCAGCAGGCGGATATCCCTGCCGGCTACTATATCGTTTATTACATGGCCCCCGCCGTATTTAAACTCCCCCGGATAAACTTTATTACGCGGGTCATCATCCGGCAAGGCGGCTGCTCCCAGGCAAATATCCATCGCGGCAAAACCGGTATAAGCCGGAACATCATTAAGGGTACAGGCGCCGCCGCCTAATTTTATCTTTGGCTTGGAATGGCCGATATTAAAATAGACGGAGGATGAACACATTGGGCCGAAGGTGCCGGTAGTAACCACATCCACCTCTTCGGCGGCCTTTTTGGCGCCCTTTTTAGCTACTAAATCGATAACTTCCTCAACGGTTACCGCAACAACTTCGCCTTTTTTAATCTTGTCATTTATCTCTTTTATGCTCCTCATTGCCCCATACCTCCTCATAAGTTATAGCGCAATAATCTCTTTTATCTCAGGGACTTCTTCTTTTAAAACCCTCTCCACCCCCATCTTTAAGGTCATCGAACTCATCGGACAGCAACCGCAGGCGCCGGTGAGTTTTAATTTCACCACGCCGTCGTCACTGACATCCACCAGTTCAATATTGCCGCCGTCAGCCATAAGCATAGGGCGGACTTTATCTAATGCTTTCTCAACTTTTTCCCTCATCTTAAAACCCCTTTCTAAACATTATTACTGAATAATTGAGCAGTATGCATAATCCACGTATGGTCATTGACGAGGGAATTATGCACACCCCTCGAATAATTCGGTGCTTAAATATCTCTCTCCGGTGTCCGGCAATATCACCACAATTAATTTGCCTTTGTTTTCCTTCTTTTCTGCGGCCTTCAAAGCCGCCCAGACCGCCGCTCCGGAAGAAATGCCGGCCAGAATTCCTTCTTCCTTGGTTAATCTTCTGGCTGTGGCAATAGCGTCTTCATTAGAAACCTGTACCACTTCATCTATAATGCCTCTATTCAGGATCTCGGGGATAAACCCGGCGCCGATACCCTGAATTTTATGCACACCGGCCTTACCGCCGGACAATACCGGGGAATCCTTTGGCTCCACTGCTATGGATCTGAAGGAAGGCTTCTTTTTCTTAATCGCTTCGCTTATGCCGGTTATTGTGCCGCCGGTGCCTACCCCCGCCACTAAAATATCAACCTTCCCGTCGGTATCATCCCAGATCTCTTTAGCGGTAGTGCGGCGATGAATTTCGGGATTAGCGGCATTCCTAAACTGCTGCGGCATAAAATAGCGGCCGCTGCTTTTAGATAATTCTTGCGCCTTCCTGACTGCTCCGGACATACCCTCCGCACCGGGAGTAAGTATTATTTCCGCCCCAAAGGCACCTAACAACTTGCGCCGCTCAAGGCTCATTGTGTCGGGCATGGTTAAGACTAATCTATACCCCCTGACTGCGCAGACAAAAGCAAGGCCAATCCCCGTATTTCCCGAAGTCGGCTCAACGATTATGGTATCCTTGGTAATCTTTCCCTCTCTTTCGGCCTGCTCAATCATATTCAAGCCTATTCTATCCTTAACCGAACCGCAGGGATTAAAATACTCCAATTTTACCACCAGCTCAGCATGGACGCCTTTGCTAATCTTATTTAACCTCAACAAAGGAGTATTGCCGATTAATTGCGTAATATCCCCGGCGATTTTTGCCATAGGTTGATTCTCCTTAAATTAAATCTGGTATACAAATGCGGCGCCTGAATCATTTGTTTTCTTAAGCAACTCTTCAAAATTAATATTATCAACAATCTCGGAAGTTGCCTTGTTAATCTGCTGCCATATCCCCCTGAAAACACAATTATATATATTGATACAGCTGCGATATTTCTTATCCACGCAGGCAATGCATTCTATGGGCCCGTCAATAAAACGGATAACCTCCCCTAATTTTATCTTAGAGGGCTCCTTTGCCAAAAGATAACCGCCGACTTTCCCGCGCCTGCTTTCTACAAATCCCCCTCGTTTTAAGTCCAAGAGTATCTGCTCCAGGAATTTAATCGGGATATCCGCCCGCCTGGCTAAATCATGGATGGTAACCGGGCTGTTGCCGTAATGCAAGGCCAACTCCAGGATTGTTTTTAAGGCGTAATCTCCTTTGTATGTTATTCTCATAGCGCTTTCTCTACAATCTCTATCATATTAGTAGAGTATACACCATAAATAAGAACTGTCAAGGATTTGTACACGAATTCACGCGAATAGAAACTGAATTATCACGAATTGAATTCGTGATAATTCGAGAAGAATTCGTGTATATTCGTGTTATGCCTTGCCTCTTAAATCAGAGAGCATCTCCAGGTGTTTTTGTTCCTGGGCGACAACCCCATCCACTATCTTCTGGCCATAGGCAGGGACAACCTTTTTTATATTTTGGTAGAAATCAATGGAATCCTTTTCAAAACCAATGCCCATATCCAGGGCCTGGGCATCGCTTTTGACTATCTCTGCGATTCGGCGGCCTTCATCTTTTTTGGTGAAGATATATTTATCCGCCAGCGTCTTCATATAGGCAAAATATTCTCCCGGATAGGCCTCGGGGGGCTGGTATTTTTCTACGGAATCAAGAATCTTCTGGAAGGCAAAGATATGCTTTCCTTCCTCTTGCGCCAGAAAGGCAAATATACTTTGCGCCTTTGGGTTCTTTGATTTTCCTGCCAAGGCATTGTAAAAATCCCTGCCGTTGTTTTCAATCTGAATTCCCAACTCTACTATCTCACTGCCGGAAAATATATTGGCCATAATCCTTGTCTTCCTTTCTTATTTACCTTTAATAATATTGGCGAAAGCACTGCCGAATTCGTAACAGGCCTTAATCTCTTTTGCGTCCGGCTGGTATTTAAAAGAGGGCCCGCCGGAGGCGATATCTATTCCTGCCTCCTTCAAAACAGTTTCCATCTCCTGCGTCGCCCCGCCTGTCCAGCCGTAGGAACCGAAAGCGGCTGCAATCCTGTTCCTGGCTTTTAGCCCCCTTACAAGCTCCAGGAATCCGGCCATAGCCGGCAGCATATCGTTGTCATGAGTGGAGGAACCGAATAAAAACCCTTTAGCATCGAGCATCTCCTTGATAATTTCCGTCCGGTCGGTTACCGCCACGTTGAATATCTTAACGATAACCCCGCTCTCTGCGATCCCGTCGGCAATGTACCTGGCCATCTTCCCGGTTGCCCCCCACATCGTCTCATACACAATGATGACTTTTGATTTAACCTCATTTTTAGCCCATGAAATATAGGCATTAATAATCTTTGCCGGGTCCTTGCGCCAGATAGCGCCGTGACTGGGGGCAATCATTTTTATGGCAAGATTCATCTTCTGGATCTCCTCTATCTTCTTCAGGATTACCGAGCCCAGGGGCCAGAGGATATTAGCATAATATTTAGCCGCCTCATCCATCAGCGCGCACTGATCAACCTCATCGTCAAACCTTTCGCTTGTGGCATAATGCTGGCCAAAGGCGTCGTTAGGCATAAGCAGCTCTTCTTGGGGGCAATAGGTAAAGATGCTGTCCGGCCAATGAATCATCGGCGCTTCGATAAACTCCAGCGTTCTTTTGCCTAACTTCAACTGGCCGCCCGTTTTTATCACCTGAAAATCCCAGTCTCCATAATAATTTTTATATAACCCTTCCTTGCACTTGGCGCTGCCATAAACCTTTGCTTTCGGGCAAAGCCTGGTTAGCGCCGGCAATGCCCCCGAATGGTCGGTCTCGACGTGGTTGGCGATGATGTAATCTATTTTTTCAAGAGGGATCAGCTGTTTTATATTTTCAATCAATTCCTGCGAAAAAGAACCCAGGACAGTATCCACCAAAGCAACCTTTTCATCCAAAATAAGGTAAGCGTTATAGGTTGTGCCCCTGTTGGTAGTATAAGTATGGCCGTGGAAGTTGCGCACATCCCAGTCAACCACCCCCACCGAATAGATATCCGGCAATATCTTCAAAACTGCCATTTGAGCCCCCTTTTTACCCTATCAATTCAAACTGATCCTTGCCCACTCCGCACTCCGGGCAAATCCAGTCATCCGGTAAATCTTCGAATTTTGTCCCCGCCGGATGCCCATGGCCCGGGTCCCCTGCGGCAGGGTCATAAACATACCCGCAGACTATACACTTGTATTTTGCCATGCCCGCCTCCTTGTTATTATTTTATTATTCCACCGTTAGTTCTTTTGCGCTCTGCCAGAGGCCGTGTATATTACAATACGCTATAGCGATAACCGTCCCGCTCTTGTCGGACCTGAAACTGCACGCTGCGGCCGGCTGGGTATAAACACTGCTAGTGTCCGCACCCTTGCCTGATGAGCCGTGTGCGCTGAATTCAAATCTGGCAACTTCATAAGGAAACTTTTCTCCTTGGGGCAGAAAATAAATACTCGCCCGCGCAATGTGGTGTGCGGTGGTATTAGGATGCGGGATTTCCTTGCCGATGGTTACCTTTATTGCGATAACCTCGCTTTTTTTTGTTTTATCCGAGGCTTCGATAACCGGAACATGCTTTTCGCTTTTTGAGTCTGCGCTCTGCAGCAACTCTATGCCTGATATCATATTAATCCCCTTTCTTAATAGCCGATAAAGTTCTCTATCTTGAGAGATTCCTTGCTGCAGCCTAATTCCAGGCAAAGGTTATTCATCGCCCCCACCATTTTAGGCGGGCCGAAAATAAACAAAACCCTCTCCTTCAGCCTCCAGCGCTCCTGCCCGAGTAAATCGGCGTTAATGCGGCCAAAGATATATGCCGCATCCTCCGGTTGGCGGTCGGTTACGGTAAATATTATCTTTATATTTTTATTAATGCTGCGCCAGCTATCCAGCTCTTTCTTAAATGCGGCCTCCTCCGGGGTGCGGTTGGAGTAAAATAAAACTACATCCGTATCGATCTTGCGCTCCATTATATACTCAATGATGGAGATAACCGGGGTGATGCCTATTCCGCCGATAAGAAAGCCTATTTCTTTATATTCGTCCTTAAAGACACAATTTCCCATCGGCGCCTCAAGCAATACCTCATCCCCGGGATTAAGCCCTTTTAACTTTTGGGAAAATTGGCTTTCGCTCAGCCTCTTGGTGACTTCAATGTATTCTTTGTGCGGGGAGGATGAAAAGGAAAGATATTTATTTAACTCTTTATTATTTGCCTCCTGCGGGTCAAAGATAACCTGCAAAAACTGCCCCGGCATAAAAACGACTTTCTCCGCCGGGACAAACCTAAAACTCTGCGTAGTCTCGGTCCTGACAATTTTTTCCTTTAATACTGCTCTTATCTGTTTCATCGCCGCCAACTTTTATTATTTATTCATTATTATATTATAAGTAAGAAGAAAACGAAAGGGTAGTTTTCCCGCCCCTTGCATAAACTAGGGGCGGGATCCCGCTTAGGATTAAGCTATTCCGGCGGGAAATGTCGTGCCCAGGACACGCTACTGCAGCCCTCTTTACAATGGGCCGCCGGCCTAAGCATATACCTGATCGTTACATCCATTCTTAACCTCCTTTCTTTAATTCCTCCAGACAAACCAGATAAATAAATAAGATACGCTCACCGCGGCCAGGGTAAAGGGTACGCCTATCTTGGCAAAATCGCCAAAGTTAACCCTCACCCCCTCTTTCCTGAGTAGTCCACAGGCAACGATATTTGCCGAAGCGCCGATGGGCGTGATATTGCCGCCTAAACTGGCGCCGATAAGCAGGCCGAAAAGAAATAAGGAGGGATTTATGCCCAGCCTCCCTGACATTGAAATCGCAACCGGAAGCATCGCCGCCAAAAAGGGGACGTTATCTATAACGGCGGAAAATATAACTGCAACAAAAACGAGCAGGGTATACCCCATGAATATATTCGCTCCCACCAGCCCCGACAAAAAATCCGCGATTATGCCAATCCAGCCGGTTACGGTGATGCTGCCTACGAGAATAAAAATACCTGCAAGAAACAACGTAGTCTCCCAGTCTAAGGCGCTTATAATTTTGGAAAACCTGTTTTTATACGCAAGCCTGTTCCAGAGTACCGAGATGCCCGCAAATACCATACAGATAATTCCCGCCATATAGGAAAATCCCGTATCAATAAAAGAAGATATCGCCAATGCCAATATTAATAATACCAACATAACCGTCGGTATCCAGGATTTGACCTTTTCCACGGCTATTAAGGCCGTTCTTTGCTTGTGTTTGCGAAATACAAAATAGAGGACTACAAAAGAAGCCAATGCCCCTAATTCAACCGCAAAAAAGATGCTTGGGCGGCCCTGATAGAAAAAGAAATCCATAAAATTCATCCTGGCAAAACCGGCCAGGAGCATACTCGGCGGGTCTCCTATAAGGGTAGCCGCCCCCTGCAGGTTAGAAGAAACGGCGATAGCAATCATCATATTCATCGGGTTAATCTTTAGCTTTCTTGCCAATGATATGGCTATCGGCGCTACAATCAAGAGTGTCGCCACATTTTCCACAAATGCCGAGATAAACCCCGCCAGCAGGCAAATCCAGAGTATGGCAGAGGCAACATTTCTGCTTTTTGCGACTATAACCTCCGCGATATACGCCGGCATGCGGCTCTGCATAAAAATATCCGCCACCAACAGCGTCCCCACAAAAATCCCCATCACGTTCCAATTGATGGAGAAAAAAGCTTGCTTTACGGAAATCGCTCCCGTTAAAATAAGCAAGGCTGATGAAATAAGCGCGGTCTGCGCCTTTTTTTTGTGAAGGAAGATAAAAAAGAGGTAGGCGCCGATAAAAACAACCAGAGAAATAATCCTGCTCTCCATAGTGTTTTTAGTATACAACCAACGGAATTCTTTGGCAAGCCAAGTTTTCTCGCAGATTTTGCTTGAATAATGACTTTTTTTCTATATAATCGTTTGTAATGAAGAAATCAGACCTCTTTCTGATATTAATGTTCACCGCCATCCTTGGCTTATCCCTGAGCTGGGCAAAACTAAGAGACCAATGGATGAAAATAATTCAAAACAGCCGGCAACAGCAGAAGGAGGAGCCACAAAGAATACAAGAATCCCACCCTGCCCGTGCGGCAAAACCCCCGGCGCAAAAAGAAGAGCCGCTTCCCGCCGAAATAACCCCGCCGCCGGCAGAACCCTACCGGCCGGAGGAATTCACTAAGCCCCAACCGCCTGCGGCGCAAAAGCCTCAAGAGGAAACAAAGCGCCTTGAGGGAATAGAGTTTCTTTCCGGATTCCAGTGGGGAAAAATTCACGATACAACAAGAAATTATAACGTTATCCCCTTTATCGTGGATTTCGACTTTAGCCTGAAGCCGTTATTGCGCAAAATTAACATTAATCCCGCCCCACTGGTGCAGTTTCAGATAGAGCCGTTTATATCTTTTATCAGTTCTCCGCATTCTAATGTAGAGCTGGGAAGTTCTTTTTTGTTTAAGGTGGGCTTACTGCCGCAGGGTTCAAAGTTTCAACCATATGTTAAGGCGGGCGTGGGTATGATTTATCTAACGCAGCATTTCGGGGAGCAGGGAACACAGTTTAATTTTATTGAAAGCGGCGGAATGGGAATGCATTACCTCTTACGCAAGAATGTTTTTCTTACCATGGAGGGGCGAATACGCCACCTCTCCAATGCCGGCATAAGCAAACCCAACCACGGCGTAAATTGTTATCTTGCCCTTGCCGGGCTCGCATACGAATTCTAACCGATAGTTACCAGCGCTATCCCGATTACTATAAAAAATGTGCCCACCCAGCGTTTAAAACCGACCTTTTCCTTTAAGAGAAACTTTGAGCTGAAGGCGATAAAAACATAGTGCAGGCTGCCTATTGAAAATGCTAAATTCAAAGCCACTCTTGAGAGGACAAGAAGCCAGGCGCAGAGGGCTAAAATACTAAAACCAAGGGCAACCCAGGCCTGAGGCAGGCGGACTAATTTCTTGATAAACTGTATTATTCTTGAGAAGTCTGCGCAAACGTGAATCTCGAGGGAATTGATCGCCGACTTTAAAAAAAGCTGCGTTAGCGTATCCAGCATGCTCGCCGCAACAATCAATAAGAAAATAAAAGGCATTCCTTCTTTCATCGGCGATTTAATCTAGTGATCTTTGCTGCTTAGGGAAACGAATATTACCCCTATCAATATAAAAAATATGCCCCCCCACCTCAATATGCTGACTTTCTCATGCAGTAAAATTATCGATACCAAAGGCACCAGCACGTAACTGAAACTGGCTACCGGGACAGCCACGCTTAAGTCTATTCTGGACAGTACACTTGACCAGACAATAAAGGTTACCGCCACCGCAATAAGCCCCAGCCATAAAAACCAGGTTAAAAAAGCCCCCTGGAAAAAACCGAATAATCCGGATAGGTCTTTTAGGGCGGCCGCACTGCCTGTAAGGGCGCTTTTTTTAAAACAGAACTGCGTAAAAGTCTCCAGAAAATCAGAGAAGACAAGCAGTAGGAATATAGTTAAGGTGATTCTTTTCTTAAGCAAGGGAGTAATTTGAATTGCGGGGCCGCGCCTGCCTTAAGGCCTGCTTTTGACTCATGCCAGATTCTCCTTCAAATAACCGTACACTTCCCCTAATCCCTTATACGGTATATGCGCCAGATTCTCTTTCCTGCAGAATTCCAGCAGTTCTTTTTTTGCAAAAACAATATGCGCATATTTAGCGGGGCAGATATCCGAACGCCCATCGCCAACGTAGATTATTATAGAATTACTGCCGGCATTTGCCAAGAGATTCTTTTTCTTGCAATGGGCGCAAATCCGGCATCTTTTGTCGGTGAAGGGAAAAATAGGGATAAGCCTGTCTTTGAAAAAACGCAAAGCATTCGAATAGACTTTTAAGCCCCCGGCGCCATTAGCGGCCAACACCTTCTTCAATATATAATCAAAATTATCGCTTAGAACCGCAACCTTAATCCTTCTGGCATTAAGGAACTGCAGTAATTTTTTAAAATAAGGATCCAGCTTGATGTTTGAGAGGTAACTGTCCAGCCTCTTTTTGGTTATGCGTATTCCCCTTATCTGGCCAACCAGGCAGGCGCGGGAACCGATTTTTCCCTTCTGCCAATCCCTCTCCAGCTTCTTCCAACGCCTGTCCTTAGAGAAATATACCAGCATATCGTCAAAGACATCTTTGCTGGTAATAGTGTTGTCAAAATCAAAAAAAACTCTGTAATTTTGAGGTATGCCTTTTTTATGCCAGTCTCTTGCCATAAATATAAACGGGTACATCCTTGTGCAATACGTGCCTGAAATATGACCTCTTGCCTTTATATAAGAGGCTAAAACCCTGTTTCTGAAAAAAACAGGCCCCTTTTTCTGACATAGTCGCCAGGTATACACCCGGGACCCTCGAGATTAAAAGATAATCGAAAAAGGCGGAGATTAACTTAGAACCGCAGCCTTTTCCCCTGTGTTCTTCTTTTAGGTTTATGTGCAGTGTGGCCGGATATTGGCGGGAAAAATCAGGCATTTTAAATTCCCCGCGCAAAAGGCTGTTTAGGAATTTAAAAAAGAAAAGGAGGTTCTTCTTCTTTAGAAAAACGCCTTTCTTAATCGCCTGCGATAATAAAGAAAGCAGCATCTTATCCCGAAAGACCTGCGAAAGGGTGGAGCTGTTTCTTGTGCCTAAAAGATACCCGGCAACTTTTCCATCTACCTCGGCCACAAAACAGGACTGCGGTTCATAGTCGGTAAAATATCTCGTTAAAAAATCAGTAAACACCTCTTTGCCGTCAAAAAATAAAGAGGCAGGCTCCCCCATCAGGGCGGTATTCCAGGCAATCTCCCTTACATAGGGACGGTCTTCTTGCCGGTAGGGACGAATAACTAATTCTTGCATCTCTTAAGCAGGTCCGCGGCCACTTTCTGCCCGGATAAAAGCATACCTCCGAAAATAGGGCCCATGCGCGGGCCGCCGAAAACAGCATTGGCGCACATCCCGCAGGTATAAAGCCCGGGGGCGACCTCCCTGGAGTTTTTGACAATAGTTTGTTCTCCGATCTGGGCCCACATTGACCTCTCACCCATTAATTTCCCGCTCTTTGTTTTAAGCCTTAAGCCGGATTTCTTTTCGGCAATGCGCACCACCTCTGCGGCATGCCCGGTAGCGTCAATTACAAAACGCGCCCTCATCGTAATCGGGTCCACGTGCAGGTTGGCAATCTCAACCGCCGTCCAGTTCAAAACCAGGCCACAGATGCGCCCCTGCCTAATCATCACATCCTCTGCGCTAAACAGATTAAAAATTTTGGCCCCGCTCTTAACCGTCTTGGAACAAATGGTTGAAACCGCCTCGATGGAATCGGCCAGGTAATAGCCTTTTTCATAGACTCTTGTCTTTATGCCGAATTCATCAAGGATCTTTTTGGCCTTTTCCTGCACCACTATTTCGTTAAACATTATTCCACCGCCCCACATACCGCCGCCGACGGAAAGCTTCCTCTCAAAGATCGCCACTTTCCTGCCGGCCCTGGCCAGATAATAGGCGCAAACCATCCCCGCCGGCCCGGCGCCGGCAATGGCCACATCCACATCCAGGGCGCCAAGCAACTTCTCGCTAAAGGACTCTATTATCGCTCTTGAAATCTTCACATCGTCTAACTGCATCTTTGCCTCCGTTTTATTCAACCCTTCGACGCGCTCAGGGTTGACACTTAATCGGCGTTACCTACGCCGGACTTCAGGCCGGGGCTTGGATGCCGTCGAATGTGTCAAATACCCCGGGTATCTCCGCGCCGCAATAAGGGCACCCGCCTGTTTTTATATTGTTCTCTAACACACTAAAACCTTCGCGCTTAATCAGTAATTTTTTACAATTATGGCAGCGGGTATCGCTGCCTAAACCGTCGAGATTGCCTATATACACGTATTTAAGGCCTGCCGCAGCTGCTAATTCGTATGCCTTTTTTAATGATTCCTGCGGCGTGGGGCTTTTTCCCTTGAATTTATACATCGGGTGAAACCGCGAAATATGCCAGGGGATCCCCTTATTAATAGAAGCAATGAATTCGGCGATATCGCGTAATTCAATTTCAGAATCATTCTCCCCCGGCACAATCAGGGTCGTTATCTCTACCCAGATGCCTAATTCATGCATCAGCCGGATAGAATCCTGCACCGGCCCAAGCGCGCCGGCGCAGATTCTTTTATAAGAACTCTCTTTAAAAAATTTCAAATCTATGTTTGCCGCGTCCAGATACGGCTTAATCACCAAAAGCGCCTCTTTAGTCATATAGCCGTTGGTGACAAAAATATTACGGAGTCCCTTTTCCTTCGCTAATTCTGCCGTATCCAGCGCATATTCAAAAAAGACGGTCGGCTCGGTATAGGTATAAGAGATGCTCCTGCATTTGTTTTCAACAGCCAGCCTTACGATCTCCTGAGGAAGAAGCGTCTCGCCCGGCAAAACGGGTAAAACAGGGACTGTCCCCGAAGAGGACTGTTCCTGTTTTACCAATGAGGCCTGCGATATCTGCCAGTTCTGGCAGAAGCCGCAGCGGAAATTGCAGCCGGCTGCTGCCACGGAAAAACTCAAATGCCCGGGGATAAAATGATACAACGGTTTCTTTTCTACCGGGTCTATTTGAACAGCGGCTGCCCGGGCGTAAGTATGGGCATATAAAACCCCGCCAACGTTCTGCCTTACCCCGCAAAGCCCGAATTTATTATTCGCTATAACGCAGCGATGGGCGCAGAGGAAGCAGCGTGCCGATTTATCTTTATTTTTTTCATAGAGAAGGGCCTCCCTCTTCACCCCGCCCTTCCTTTCTTATTTACACCCGCTCTTTTAGGAAGGGCGGGGCTCATCTTCTGAACTCCTGCAGGCTCTCCCGGTCAATGGGGGCTGCCTTAAAGAACTCCTCATTATCTGCGGGAAGCCTTTTATAAAATATGTCTGCTTCAAGGGCGCCGTTTAAGTCGCAATAAGAAGAGGTTATAGCACAGCTTAGCCTGATTAACCCCTGATCAAAGGAGCCCCTGCCTAAAGAGGTGGGGCCTGCTAAGTCCTGGCCGGGATAAAAAAGATAGTCCCCCTCTTGAGCCAGGCTGGCTAGATGGTTGTTTTCAGCATCATTTCTGCCGACGATTAATTTTGCGCTGGGCTTAAGCCTAAAAAACCTGCCGGACTTTAATAATTCTATATTCGCCAGGTTAAGTTCTGAAAAACTCATGAGGTCCTTTAATTTTTTCGCAAAAAGAGGGTCGGTTAATAAACATCCCCCGGCGGGGTTTGGATAATCTTCGATACCCAGGACTTTAGCCAATTCCATCTGCGGGCTCCGCGTCCTTCCGCAAAAATCCATTAATTTATCGCGGTTAACCCAACCCTCCCTTTCAGGCATGGTCTTGGCAAGTAATTTTGCCGAAAGCGGCCTTAGGACCAGGCCTTCTAAACCCGCCTCTTTTTCAATTTTTACCAAAGCATCTTTATGCTGAGACATCGGCCTCTGCCCAAGCACCTCTCCGGTAATAATAAACTTTGCCTCAGTATCTTTCATCAATTCAGCGGCTTTGCGCAGCATAAGAATCTTACAATCTATACAGGGGTTCAGGTTCGCGCCGTAACCGTGACGGGGTTTTTTAACCACCTCAAGAAAATCATCTCCTAAGTTGATATTTCGTAACTGACAGCCTAAATCCCTTTGGATCAAGGCATCTTTATCGCAAGAGGCGAGGGGGGCTTTTTTAATTTTGTGGAAAAAGGGTATCGTAAAAGTCAGCGGGATAACATCAACCCCCTGGGCTTTAACTAATTTCGCAGCCAGCCTGCTGTCTAAGCCGCCAGAGATTAAAGCAACTGCCTTCATTGTCCGACTATCCCGATATTAAGCAACGCCCCGGAAACCAAGCCGGTGACTATCATAATAAGAGTGGCTTTTATTAAATCCCGTAAACCTAACTCCTTAAATAAAACTGCAAAGGTAGCGATACATGGAAAAGAGATGGCCAGGAGTACGCAGGCAATAAAGAGTTGTTTAGTACTTAAGCTCAAAGGGATCAATAATCCCGCTGCCACATCTTTCCTGATGAATCCTACTGCCAACGCAATAGCCGCCTCTTTTGGCAGGCCCAATATGCCCTTCATTAAAGGCGAGAGTATAACGGAAAAGAAATCAAATAACTTAAAATATAAAAAAATATTTACCAAGAGCACGCCAAAGAAGACTATCGGGACTGCCTCAAATAAAAAAGCCTTGATACGGAAAAACAATTTCTTAAACAATAAAAGCGGCGGCGGAAACCGATAGGGGGGTATCTCAATCAGGAGCTCCGGGCTATAGCCTTTCAAAAATGTATTCAAAATGGCCCCTAAGATAAGCCAGACTGCAAATAATACCAGGTATATCCCGGCTATATAAAATCCCGAGATCTTTCCCAGAAGCGCAAAAATCATCGCCTGCAAGGCTACGCAGGGGACCCCGATAGAGATGAGCGTGCAGGCGATGAACCTTTCCCTTTTGGATTCCAGGATGCGCGTGGATAAAATCCCGGGGACATTGCAGCCAAAACCCAAAAGGATCGGGATAATCGCAAATCCATGCAGCCCTAACCTGTGAAAAAGATTATCTAAAACAATCGCCAGGCGCGGCAGAAAGCCCACATCCTCTAATATCCCTAAGACAAAATAAAACGCAACTACATACGGCAGAACCATGGCGAATTCAACATAAGGGGCGGTAGTCAAGAGGCCCAGAGACTGTTTAAAATCAATCCCGCCGTTAATTAAATCGCCGATGAGCAGGTGGCGCCAAAAACCATCCGACCCTAAGCTCAGGCTGAATCTCTCAAGAATGGGGCGGTAAAAATTATAAAATAACGGCTCCATTACTTTATTAATCAAGGACTCCCCGATAAAACGGACTACATTAAAGGACAAAAAAATAACCGCCGCAGCCATAATTATAGCGGAAAATGGCCTTACCGAAAGGTCCTCTAACATTTCTCTTAATGTATGATGCCGGTGCGCAAGGTGCTGAACCGCCTCGATGATCTTTCCGATTTTCAACCAGCGCTCTTGATGGCTGGCCCTGGTTTCGGCAGCCGCTTTGGCCTGAGTGATCCTTTCCATCAATAATTTAATACCCCTGCCGGTAACCGCACAGGTAGAAACAACCGGCACCCCCAAAAACTCCTCCAACCTGCGCACATCGATATTTATCCCGCGATGGCCGGCATCATCGCACATATTTAAACAGGCAATTACACGATAACCCTCCTCTATTAACTGCAGGGTAAGGTATAAATTCCTTTCCAGGTTCGTAGCGTCGATTATATTTATAACTACGGATTCCTGCTTGTCGTTCTGTTGCAATAAGGATACGGCAGCCTCTTCGGCTTTTGAGGTCGGCTCCAGTGAATAAGTCCCCGGCAGATCAACTACCTCGAGCTTCTCCCCATTTAATTTCAGGTATCCTCTTATCAGTTCAACGGTCGTCCCCGCATAATTGGAGGCGATGACGTGGACGCCGCTCAAGCGGGAAAATACCATGCTCTTGCCTACGTTGGGATTACCGATTAAGAATATCTTTTTTATCATTCTGCCTCTACCGTAACTTTTCCCGCCATACCGTGGCCCAAAGCCCATACGCTCCTGCCCACCTTTATGGTTACCGGGCCCCTTAAAGCAAAGTGGCTAAGTTTTGTTATCTGGCTGCCTTTGTATATCCCCAGGCTCATCAGCCTGTTTTGCAGATTAGAGCCTGCATTGATTGCGGCAACGCGGCCCCTCTGATTTTTTTTCATCTGGATCAAGGAGAAACTCTTCATAGTATTTCTCTATATAGAATAGATAGAATAGAATAATAATGCGGGGGAGGCAGTTTCTTTATCCTAGGCAGGGCTTTCTTCCTTTATTGGCGCGTTTGGAACGCCAGTTAAGCTTACCTCTTCTTTTTCTCTTTCCCATTTTATGTGCTCCTGTTAAGATCCTTCGTCCCGACGATACGTCGGGACTCAGGATAAGTGAGGTCATATCCGCCAAAGAACTATGGCGGATATGACCTCACTTAATATTTGTAATAACTTTCCGGTATGGCCTGCGAAATATACCTGACCGTTTCAATAATGGTTGCGCGTATTGCCTTTTCCATAGGGGTATCGGCATATGCCAACAAACCCTTGCTTAAAGGCCAACTGCCGAATTCACTGCCTCTTTGACTCCCAGAGGTATCCGAGGCCTGGCCCTGCACGCGCGTAGAGGCAAGGATTTCGGAATTAGAGACAGTTATGATACGCACATCTAAAGCCATGTGCGCCTTATTTAAATTAGTGCCTAAAAGCCCTGCCAAAACTCCGCTGCCGACGCCTCCGCCTCCGCCGATACCGCTGCTTCCACCGGATACCTGCGGCTCAAATTCATTAACGGCAACGGCGATGATTAAATCCGCAACGGAATCCAAAGCAGGCTCCTTCTCGCCGCCAGCCATGGCGTCTGCAGCCGGCTGTTGCTCTACTATGATAAAGCGTTTGCTGTCACCAAGGGCGCCCAGCAGCATCTGGCGCAGCCCCGGGCCGGCATCGCGCGTCGCCTTTGCCGCCTGAACATCGCAATCGGCCAGCGCGATCTTTGCCTTAAGCCCCGAATAAGGCACAAGCGCCACGGGAGCCTTAGCCTCCTTTTGCTGCGCCGCAAAAGGAGGCAATGCCGCGCATCCTGCAATGTTGACAACCAATAACCCAACGCTAATTAAGCCAAGTGCCTTCTTCATTCTATCGTTAATATATTCCCGAAATCTCCACCTGTCAAGACAAACCTCTGAGATTACTGAAAAATTCGATTTTCGCGTCATTGCGAGCGACCGAAGGGAGCGAAGCAATCTCAAAAAATGGATTGCTTCGGCACTTCCTGCCTGCCGGCAGGCAGGCGTGCCTCGCAATGACAATATTGCAGCAATCTCCCTCTAACCTGCAGAACCTGTCATTACCTATAAATGGGCAGAAACAGTAACGCGGCCCAGGCAATTAGAGTTGTAATTAAGCCGACGCTTAACCCCACCCCGAACCACCTGAAGAAATTCATACGCACCCTCTTTTCCTTCTCCAGGATGCCGATGGCCACAATATTGGCGGTTGAGCCCACCAGGGTTATATTGCCCCCCAGGCATCCTCCAAATAACAGAGCCCACCACAAGACTTGCAGGTTAGGGTTCAGAACCTGAAAACCCTGCACCACAGGAATAAACGCAGTCACTAAAACAACGTTGTCCAGAATGCTGGAGCCGATAACGCTTACCCACAGGGTAACCGAAGTAAGATGATAGATATTGCCTCCGGTAAAATTGATAATATCCCTGGCTAAGACATCGGTTGCGCCGGTATATTTTAATGTGCCGGCCTGGGCAAATAGAAGCAGAAAAAAAAGCAAAGTCCACCACTCCACATCCTTTTCAATAAACTCGCGAGCCTTATCATGCCTCCAAATCATAATTATCGCGGCGGTAACTAACGGCACAATCAAGAGAATTGTATTGGGCTTTAGCCCCAACAGTAGATCAAAGCGGTAAGAAAATGCTATTGCCCCAAGAGTAAGGCCAAAAACTATTAGAGCCTTCCTGGTTTGCCTGTCCGGCGGCACAGCGATTAAACTGATAAGCATCTCATTAGCACCCAATTCCTTAATCTTCTGGTCTAATTTAGCGATAGTATCGCGGTACCAAAACATAACCAGCGAAATCATTGCCAGCAGACATACTACTGCCAGCGGAAATGCCTTAAGAATAAAATCTTCAAAGGTCAGGCCGGATTTAGTGGCAATCAATATGCCAATAGGGTTCCCTAATACCGTGCCTGCTGAGCCGATATTTGTCGCCAGGACCGACATAATCACAAAAGGTACCGGGTCAACCTCAAAATAATCGCAGATCTCCAGCACCGCCGCCACTATGAATATGATTGAGGTTACCTCGTCTACTGCGCAGGCTAATAATACGGAGATTACCGAGATTACCAGAATAAACTTTCTGGCGGTCAGGTTTTTTACGCGCAAAATCAGGCTTACTATCCAGGCAAAGAACCCTACGTCTTTCAGCAGGCCGATTACCACCATCATCCCTACTAAAAAAAGGATAACCTCCAGCGAAGAATACTTTACAAGGTTTTCCAGGTCTATGGTACGTGTGGCTAATAATACAGAGACTCCCAGAAAGGCAAAGCTCAAACGAAAGTCCCAGAAGAATAAAGTTCCCAATATCGAAAGGCAGAATATGGAAATGGCCAGAACCTGGTGAGAACTAAAGCCGATATGGGCAGTAAGATAAGCCACTAATGAGGAAATAAGTATGATCAGGGCAAATTTTCTAAACATTTTTTTTCTTTATAATTATGCGGATTCCCTGGCCAGAGATTCTACCACGTCGCAGCGGGCAATAATCCCCACCACCCTGCCGGATTTATCTGTGACCGGCAGCCGGCGGGCTTTCTGGGTGAGCATAATCCTGGCTGCTTCAGACAAGGTAGCCTCTTCGCTAACCGTAAGCACCTCTTTACGCATCAGCTGAGAGACCGATAATGCCGCCAACACAGTGAATTTTTTCCTGGCGGCCTTGGGATTCTCCTCGTAAACAAACCTGCCTACTTTTTCTATGTAGCTGGGCAGCACGTAAGAAAGGATCTCCTTCTCGGTAAACATCCCCGCCAATTTCCCCTGTTCATCGATTACCGGCAGGCCGCTGATTTTCATTTTAAATAACTGCTTTAACGCCTCCAAGGCATTATCCTGCGGCCCTATGCTGACTACTTTCTCTTTCATTATTTCTCTTACTTTCATATCGGGCTCCTATTCATTCAGCCGCAAAAACCTTGTCTATGCGCGGCTGGAATCTCGAATATATAACGGCAGCGGCCAATACCTTTAATAAATCCCCGGCGACAAAAGGGATAAAACCTATAACCAACAGCCTGTTAAAAGAATAACCGAAGATAACCTTAAGCCACAGCACCCCGGAGGACAAAAGAACCAGGTCTGCCAAGCATAAGATAATGAAAGTTAAGAAAAAACTGCCTTTGGTGAACTTGGCAAAAGCCCCGGCAACTAAAGCGGCTAGTATGAAACCAAAAAGATACCCGCCGGTGGGGCCAAAAAGATACGCCAGGCCGCTGCCTGCTCCGCTGAATATGGGCAGTCCCAATACCCCCAATAGGAGATAACTTGCTTGAGTAACCGCAGCCAGCCTTCTCCCCAGAAAAAGCCCGCAAAGCAGAACAAAAAAAGTCTGAAGCGTAATGGGCACCGGGGTAAAAGGCAAAGGTATACGCACAAAAGCGCCCAGGCTGGTCAAAATAACGAAAACTGCTACGCCGATAGCGCGGCAGGCTATTCTATGCAAAATAATTTCCCTGTTTAAAATCGCCTCCATTTATTTACCCCTCCCATTAATTAATCTCTTTGTTGTATTTTCACTTCCTTTGGCGCTACTCCTTGGCTATAACTAAAATGATGGCGGCTGCCAAGAGCAGGAATAAACCGATGCAGCCTTTTACTACAGCCAGAAACTCCGGCCACCAGGCAAGAATAGCCCAGGCGCCCAGGATTAATAAAGCCAGTCCCAAAACAACCTTTAGCATGACGTTAGCCTTATCTCTCATATTAGGCCTCCTTATTTTTAGGCTACGCCTATCGGCTAAGGTAACGAAGCCCGTATCGGTTAAGAGATACGGTAACGTAAAAAAACCGAACGACGTAACCGATGGACGAAACGGGCATCGTAACCTTAACCATATTTTCCTAACTCGGCTTACTCTTCCACCTGCGGTGAAACCATCCCCACTCCGCAGGATACTTTCTTATATAAAACTCGATTATCCCGGTTAAATTCCTGATATTTATCAGAACTGTGTCCTCGGAACTGACGCCCTCCTTAAGCTGCAACGCAGGCTCAAAAATAATCTTGTGGGAATCGTCCTTCTGCCGGACTATAAAACAGGGGAGCAATGCCGCCCCGGTGCGCTGGGCCAGAACCACCGGCCCGGTAGCGGTAGCGGCTTTTCTGCCGAAGAATTCAACAAACACGCCCCCGCTTCCGAAATTCTGGTCTATAGGGATAACCACTAATTCGTTATTGCGCAGAGCCTGTATGGTATTATTGACGCAGGCGCTGCGCGGCTGGCTGTAAATCGTTTTTATCCCTAACTTATTGCGTTTGCTCAAGAAAATATCCTCTACCTTGGCATCGCGCATCGGCCGCATAATCCCCGCGGTCTTATAACCGGAAAGCGACAAATACGCCAGCATCAACGGGAAATTCCCAAAATGCGCGCTGACCAGGATTGCCCCTTTGCCCCTGGAGAGGGCATTATCCAGATTCTGGCGGCCATCAATTCTTACCCGCTCTTTCAAAAGTTTGGGCCTGTCCATAAGAAAAAGAAGTTCCACCCCGGACTTTGCCACAAAGATAAAGCAACTCCTGGCAATTTCCTCCAGTTCCCGGCGGCCCTTATCCTTAGCGAAAGCGATTGAGAGCGTCTGCAGGGCAATTTCCCTCTGTTTTTTGGCGGCTAAATAGCCCAGCGCGCCAAGCCCGGCGGCAAAGCGGTAAATACAGGGCGCCGGCATAAATTTGATTATTAAAGAACAAATGCCTATCCCTGCGCGGGCGAAAGAATAACTTATGTTTTTACCTATCTTTTTAAAGTTCAAAGCGGATAAATTTATGCCCCGCCAGAAATATTTCTGCCTCTAACGAGGATAATATATTATAGCAAAAACAAAATAATTTGCAATAAACGTAACCTTAAAGCTTGTACCCTGTCTTGCGCAGGAACTCCTTGCGCCAGGCTATATCCGTATCCGATTCAACCCCAGCGGGTTTTAAGCCGTCAATAACCCCCAGTATGCCGCGGGCGCCGTTTTCGGACTCCGCCACGATAACCTCTACATTGTTGGCGGTGGCGCAATAGATACGGCAGACTTCAGGTATATTCTTAATGCTATTCAGGACATTAATGGGGAAAGCGTTTTTGATAAAAACCAGAAAGCTGTGCCCCGCCCCTATCTGGAGGGCGTTGGCGGCTGCTAACTTTTTCAATTCAGGGTCATTTCCTTCGCATCTTACCTTGCAGGCGCCTGAAGACTCCACAAACGCCAGGCCAAACTTTATCCCCGGGACACTATTAATCAGGGCCTCGTAAAGGTCCTCTACCGTCTTAATAAAATGGCTCTGGCCGAGTATAAGGTTTAAGTCATCGGGCTTCTTTATCTTTACCGATTTAATCTCCACCATAATAACCCTCCCTTTTTTATCAGGCTCCGGCCTTGTTTACTGTATTATACCATAAACTCTCAACTCAAAACTTAAAAATTATCCCTCTTTTTAGGCTTGAACCTTTATTAAATAAAGTTATAATATATACTGCTATGGGGATTAAACTACAGCAACACTACAGCTATATCAGGCGCATATTAATCATTGTATTACTGCTGAATTGGGCGGTAGCGCTGGCCAAAATCATCTACGGCCTGTTAAGCCAATGCACCAGCATGACCGCAGACGGATTCCATTCCCTCTCCGACGGCGCCTCCAACATTATCGGCATAGTCGGCATTCATTTCGCCTGCCAGCCAAAAGATAAAGACCATCCTTACGGGCATAAGAAATACGAGACCCTTTTTTCGCTAATCATCGCGGCCATGCTTTTCATACTGGCCTTTAACCTGGCCAGGCAGGGTATAGAACATCTCTACCGCCCCGTTGCCCCGCGCATTGATGCGCTAAGTTTCATAATAATGCTCTCCACGATGCTGGTCAACCTGGGGGTAATGCATTACGAACGCGGCAAAGGAAAGGCCCTAAAAAGCGACATACTCATATCGGACGCGATGCACACTGCCGCCGATATCTTCACTTCGCTATCGGTTATAATATCGCTGGTGGTGATAAAGATGGGGTTCCCTATAATCGACCCCATTGCTACGATATTAATCTCGATGTTTATTGCCTATGCCGGCTATAATATAATCAAGAGCAGTTCAAGCATACTCTGCGATAGCGCAGCCATTCTGGATGAGGAAAAGATAGAGGGAATAGTGCTGGGCGTGGGCGGGGTAAGGGCTTGTCACAAGATACGTTCGCGCGGCAGGCCCGATGATATCCATATTGACCTGCATGTGCAGGTGGATGAAAATATGCACATGGCAGAGGCGCATAAAGTAAGCTACGCGATTGAAGAGCTGATAAAAAAGAATATCCCGGGGGCTACCGATGTGGTGATACACATGGAGCCGAAGGTGAAGCCGAAGGAAAAAACCTAACCGTTATGCCGCATAAAATAACAATAATACAGAATAAGATAAAGATATCCCCGTAGCGCGTATATAAAGTTAAGGGCCCGCTTAAGGCAGGGACCGGCTGCATGCGGTAGCCGGCAACAAAAATCTCTTCCCCCCGCCCATCTCTTACCGTAGAAATAATTCTCCCCGAAGGATGAATAAATCCCGATACCCCTGTATTTGCGGCGCGCACTAAAAAGCGGCGGTTCTCTACTGCCCGTAATACCGAGGCCTGCAGGTGCTGGTAGGCAGCAGAGGTCTTTTTATACCAGCCGTCATTGGTTATGTTAACCAGAAATCCGGCGCCATTCTTGACGAAACGGCGGGATATCTCAGGGAATAAATCTTCAAAGCAAATTAATACAGAAAAGTTAATGTCGGATTTGGGATTTTGGATTTTGGATTTATTTTGAATTTTGAATACGGTATATGTTTCCCCCCTGCTCATCTCTCCAATAGGCACTACTGCTTCCAGAAACGGCAGGTATCTTCTAAGCGGTATGTATTCCCCAAAAGGCACAAGGTGGATTTTTTCATACCGTCCCGCCAGTCCCCCCTCTTTTGAAAAAAGCACCGCGCTGTTAAAATAAAGATTATCCCGCCTGGCCACCGCCCCGGCCAATACAGCCACCTTTCTCTGCCGGGCAAACTCCTCAACTGCACTGGAAAAAGCCGGCTCCTCCTCTAAGACCGCCGGCAGGCTTGCCTCCGGCCAAATAATCAGCTCAGGGCGATCATTTAATGCCCGGCTGGATAAGCTAAGGTAAGTATCAATAATATGGTATTTTACCTGCGGGTCAGGGTCCCACTTTAATTCTTGGGGGATGTTGGCTTGGATGACGGAAACTCTGGACGAGGGATGATGGACGAGGGATGATGGACGATAAATCTTATAATAACCGTAACTTAGTGCAGCCAGCAAAACCACTAACACAATTAAATACTTTTTTCTTTCAGCGATAAACGCATAAACGGCGCGATTAACCATCATTACCAGAAAGGAAACGCCCCATATGCCGGTAATATCGGCAAGCTGTATGGCCGGCAGGTTAAGGTATTGCGAATACCCCAAAAGCGCCCAGCCGAAGCCGGTAAATAAGTAAGAGCGGATGAATTCTAAGAGGACCCATATAGAAGGAATGATAAAAGGATGGACGAGGGATGATGGACGAGGGATGATGGACGAAATAAATAAACCAAAAATTCCGAAATACAGGGCCAGGTATAATATAAGTAAGATTAATCCCGGCAAGGTAACATGGATTAACCAATAAATTGTCCCGGCCCAGAAGATGCTACCGGTAAGATACGCTAATAAAAAAGCCTTCGCCTTTGATTTGCCCTTAAGGGCAAAAAAAAGCGGCACAAACCCGAACCAGGCGAATATCCAGAGATTTCCGTTACAATACGGCAGGATCAATAAAACAGCAGATAATAAACATAGCGGTAAGGTTTTTACTGTGGACTGTGGACTTTTTCAACGGCCGCAGCATTTTTTATATTTTTTCCCCGAACCGCAAGGACAAGGATCATTTCTGCCGGCTTTGGGCTGGTTGGGCTGGGCTGGCTTGGAAGGGGGCTGTTCAAGGGGGACATCAAATTTGGAGGCTTCCGGATGAATAAGCTGCTGGGAGGCCGAACTAAAAACTCCTTTAAATTCTTTAGGCCTTGCCGGGCGGAGTTTAAACAGGGCCTCCACTGCCTCCTCTTCTATTGAGCCGATCATCTGGGTAAACATATCAAATCCTTCACGTTTATATTCTATCAACGGGTCGCGCTGGCCGTAAGCGCGCAGGCCTATCCCCTCCCTTAAATTATCCATTGCATAGAG
Source organism: Candidatus Omnitrophota bacterium (assembly GCA_043797735.1). Taxonomy (GTDB): domain Bacteria; phylum Omnitrophota; class Gorgyraeia; order Gygaellales; family Profunditerraquicolaceae; genus BS750m-G77. Next base: position 40,809 of record JAZDPH010000045.1, read on the forward strand.
GTGGTCTTTCCATTTGCTGTCAATTATCTGCAGGAAAACCATACATTCCATATGCCGCATCAGGCCCTCGCCGATATCCTTTTCCTTGCTTTCATAATAATCCCCGAGGATTCCTGCGCAGGCCTCCTCTTTTTCTGCCGTCTTAAAAAAATCCTGCAGCTGGGCATCGCTCATCTCTATGCCGAACTTTAACTTTATGGCGCTGTTTAAGCCGACGGTATCCGGCTCCTCCCCCTTCATCGCATCCCCGCTGTGGAACTTTAGCATATCCAGCATAATCTTTGCGGCAATACCCAGGACATCCTCTTTTAACGAGGCGCCCTCAAGGACCTCTTTACGCCGGCTGTAAATTATCTCTCTCTGCTTATTCATTACGTTATCATACTCCAGGAGCTGTTTTCGTATTTCAAAATTATGCTGCTCCACGCGCCTCTGCGCAATCTCAATTGAGCGGGTAACCCAGGGATGCTCTATAACCTGCCCCTCCTCCAGCCCTAATTTATCCATCAGCCCCACCAGCTTGTCGGAGCCGAATAAGCGCATCAATTCATCCCCCAGTGAAACGTAAAACCTCGAGGAGCCGGGATCCCCCTGGCGGCCGGAGCGGCCGCGCAGCTGATTATCAATACGGCGGGCCTCGTGGCGCTCGGTCCCCAACACATGCAGGCCGCCAACCCCCACTACTTTATCATGCTCTGCCTGCGTTTCCTGCCTGTATTTATCAAATATCTTTTTGTACTCCTGACTGTAGGCGGGCCCCTGCGGATCCAATTTCTCTTTTGCAAGGCTTTTGGCCATAAATTCCGGGTTACCCCCCAATAAGATATCCGTACCTCTGCCGGCCATGTTAGTGGCGATAGTCACCCCTTTAAACCTTCCTGCCTGGGCGACAATCTGAGCCTCCATCTCGTGATATTTTGCGTTAAGCACCTGGTGCGGAATGCCCCGCCTCTTTAACATCTCCGAAAACCGCTCTGACTTACTTATGGAAATAGTCCCCACCAAAACCGGCTGGCCGGCATTGTAGAGTTGGGAGATTTCTTCTGTCACCGCATCAAACTTCTCTTTTTCGGTCTTGTAAATCCGGTCGGAATAATTACTGCGGATAAGCGGCCTGTTGGTAGGAATCACCACCACATCCAGCTGGTAGATGCTTTTAAATTCATTCGCCTCGGTAAAAGCGGTGCCGGTCATCCCGGCCAGCTTCTCATACATCCTGAAGTAATTCTGGAAGGTAACTGTGGCCAGGGTCTGATTTTCCCGCTCTATCCTCATCCCCTCCTTGGACTCCACTGCCTGGTGCAGGCCGTCTGACCAGCGCCTGCCGGGCATCATCCTGCCGGTAAATTCATCAACGATAATAACCTCACCGTCCTTTACCACATAATCAACATCCCGCTCAAAGAATTCCTTTGCCCGCAGCGCCTGAATGGTATGATGACGGCATTCAATAGTCTCAATATCGTGCAGGCTCTCAACGCCCCAAAGCTTGGCGGCCTTTATCTCCCCCTCATCGGTAAGGGCGGCTGTCTGGGTCTTCTCGTCGGCGACATAATCGTAACCCTTAGTCAAATCCTCGCCTTTATATTTGGCGTCTATCTCCTCCCTTTCGGTAATGCGCCTCCCCTTTAACTGATCCGCCAGCTGCTTGGCGATAGAATATTTCTCCGTTGCCTCCTCTGCGGGCCCGGAGATGATCAAGGGGGTACGCGCCTCATCAATCAATATAGAATCTACTTCGTCAACTATTGAGTAATAAAAGGGCCTCTGCACAAGATCCTGCAGGCCATACTTCATATTATCGCGCAGGTAATCAAAGCCGAATTCATTATTCGTGCCGTAAGTGATATCGCAGAAATAGGCTAGGCGCCGTTCCTGGTCGGACATATCGTGCTGTATCACCCCCACAGTCAGGCCCAGGAATTCGTAAACCGGCCCCATCCATTCGCGGTCGCGCCGCGCCAGGTAATCATTAACGGTCACAATATGCACGCCCTTGCCTAATAAACCGTTAAGGTAGGCCGGCAAGGTAGCAACCAGAGTCTTACCTTCGCCGGTGGCCATCTCGGCAATCCTGCCTTCATGCAGGACAACCCCTCCGGCTATCTGCACATCAAAATGCCTTAAGGAGATGGCGCGTTTTGACACCTCCCTTACCACCGCAAATACCTCGGGCAATATATCCTCAAAAATTTTATTTCTTGTAAACTTCAATTTCTCTTTGAGCTTTGCTTTTTCTTCCGGAATAGCCGCTTGAGCTATCGCCTCGCCTTGAGCCTGAAGCTGGCTTTCGTAACTTTTGGCTTTTTCCCGGAGCCGCTCCTTAAACTCCTCTGTCTTGCCGCGCAGCTCTGTATCCGAGAGGCCGGCTATTTTCGGCTCCAGCAAATTAACGGCATTGACTATACGGCCTACCTCCACCATCTTATCAATGGAGGGATTAGGCATCTCCGCGTGCAGGGTCATGTTAATCCCGGGGTATTTCCTGCGGATAACCTTTTGCTTGCCCTCTAATATTGATTTTTTAATAAATTTTAGCATTTTTAAATGCCGTAATCCGTAAATGGTAAATCGTAATTTTGTTTAAACTCCTATTACGATTTACGAATTACGATTTACGAATTACGAAAATTTTGTTTTTAAATACGCCTCAATAAACTCATCCAGCCCGCCGTCCATTACTTTGGCGACGTCGCCGGTTTCGTAACCGGTGCGGTGGTCCTTGACCATGCTGTAAGGATGAAAAACATAGGAACGAATCTGGCTGCCCCATTCTATTTTTTTCTTCTCTGTGCCGTGCTTGAGCAGCTGCTCTTCCTGCTTCTGGCTCTCCAGTTCATAAATGCGCGCCCGAAGAATCTTTAAGGCGGTCTGCTTGTTCTGATGCTGTGAACGCTCATTCTGGCACTGTGCTGCCAGCCCCGTAGGCATATGGGTAATCCTTACCGCCGAATCCGTAGTATTGACACTCTGGCCCCCTGCGCCCTTTGAACGGTATACGTCAATGCGCAGGTCTTTTTCGTCTAATTTTATATCTGCATCAACGCTGTCTATCTCCGGGATTACGTCCACTGAAGCAAAAGAGGTATGCCGGCGTTTATTGGCATCAAAGGGGGAGATGCGCACCAGCCGGTGCACTCCGCGCTCCGCTTTCAGGTAACCGTAAGCGTATTCCCCTTCAATAAGAACCGTAACGTTTTTTATCCCTGCCTCTTCGCCGGCAAGCAATTCTATTGTCTTAGTCTGGTAGCCGCGGCTTTCGCAAAAACGCAGATACATCCGCAAAAGCATCCCTACCCAGTCGCAGCTCTCGGTCCCGCCTGCGCCGGCATTGATGCTTAAGATGGCGCTATTAGCGTCAACCTCCCCTCCCAAAAGAGCCTTGAATTCCAGTTTCTCCAGATCCCTTGAAAGAAGTTCTGTATCGCCGCTCAAGTCCGCTATTAATTGCCCGTCGGAGGGCTTAAGGATATCGGCCAGCTCTGCCAATTCCTGATGCCTCCTGAAAGCTGACTGCCAGGGTTCAACAGCGGACTTTAACTGCTTTAATTGCTTCAAGAGCCTTGAGGAATTCTCTGAATTGTCCCAGAAGCCCGGCTGCGATAATTGCAGGGAAATCTCCTCAATCTCTTTATTTTTTTTATCTACGTCAAAGATAACCTCTTAGGTTATCGAGGATTTTGCGTATTGCCGAGAGTTTTGATTTTAGCTCGTCTGTCATTTCTTTCTCCTTAATGACCCCCACCGTTTTGATTCGCTTTGATTCGCTTTTGCGAATGCAAAACGAATCAAAACGAATCAGTGGGGGGAATTAATCCCGAAGCATACGCAGTCCCGTCTTCTAAGGCAAAGCGGCGGGACAAGTGTTTATGCGAGGGATCTCGTGTTATAGCCTCTATCTAATAGCGCTTAATTCCCTTTAATTCCAGTATAAACTCTTCCCTGTTGTCAGAGAATTTTTCCGCCTCTGCCTGGGAGATCTGTCCGGCCTTGACCAATTTAACCAGCGATTGATTAAAAGAAACCATGCCGAATATGCCCCCCTCTTCAATGAACTGCGGAATCTCACAGCTTTTATTCTCCCTGATCAGACGGCTTATGGTGGGGGTCAACAACATAACTTCATACGCCGGTATGCGCCCCGATTCATCAATGCGGGGCACCAGCCGCAGCGAAATTACCCCTTTCAATATGCTGGATAACTGATTCCTGACCTCCTGATGCTGATAAGGCGGAAAAAAGTTAATTGCCCTTTCGATGGTTTGGCTTGTATTTACGGTATGCAGGGTGCTTAAAACCAAGACCCCTGTTTCCGCGGCGGTGATCGCAGCGGACATCGTATCATGATCCCTGATATTGCCGATAAAAATAACATCGGGGCTCTGCAGGGTAAACGCGCGCAGGGCTACCGCGTAAGAGGCAACGTCGATACCCAATTCCCTCTGGTTGACAATGCACTTTTTGTCCTTAAAGGTAAACTCTATCGGCTCCTCCACCGTAAGAATATGCTTTTGCCTGTTGTTATTGATATACTCTATCATACTGGCAATGGTTGTGGATTTACCGCTGCCCATAGTGCCGGTTAAAAGCACCAGGCCCCTGGTTTCCATAGAGAGCTTCTTGAGTGTTTCGACGGGAAGGTTGAGTTTTTCAAAAGTCTCTATATCGGAACGAACACTTCTGATGATTAATGCGGGCCAGTTCCGCTGTATGAATACGCTGATACGAAAACGGTGCCCCAGTTCCGGCAGGTAAAGCCCGAAGTCAACATCCATGCTCTTCTGAAAAAGGCCCCTTAAGGCGTCGGTAGTTAACTGCTTCACCGCATCGTTTACTTCGTCAAGGGATATGATCTTTTCATCAACGGAAACAACTTCTCCGTCAATGCGCATACGCACGCTTGCGCCGGCGCGGTAAAACATATCAGAGGCTCCCTTATCCACCATTATCTTCAAATACTTTTTTATATCCATCTGTGCCTCCTTCAATGAGATCCTTCGTCCGCCACAAATCATGGCGGACTCAGGATAAGTTCGGCCAAACAACTTATGTCGTGCTTTGCACTCCATAAGTTGTGGCCTTACTTACTTATTATACCACTTTATTCTTTTTTTGCAGTAGGATTAAACAACATGTATTTACCCAGCATCAGGCGCGTCTGGGCATCCAGCGCCGGGGTCGAACCAAGGACCAGTATAATAAAGGGCACGATCGCCCATTCCGCTACCATCAAAATATTCTTTGCCCAGCTGATCTCCCTGGGCCTGGATGGTAAAATGGTCCTGCTCAAGACTATCCAGGTTAAACTGGTAAATAGGGTAAAGTGGAAAAGCAGTCCGGTTATCTTCGGAAGATTATATCCTATAGCCATCTGATTAAAAAAGGCGCCTCCCAGTAAAATCGGCAGAGGGCCGATTAAAACCACGATTATCGCCCAGACTGCCCAGGTAACATGGCTCTCCAGGAGATGAAAACTTCTTCTTATTTTCTTTACTAAAGGTATCTCTTTATCGCGCAGGAATCCGCTGACTAAAAAAGGAAAGTTCTCCGCCCCCCAGGCCCACCTTCTTTTTTGCCGGTATTGCTTGGCGATCGTCTTAATAAAGCTGCTGGAATAAGCCACATCCATGGAAACAGTGCTATACAGGGGGACCACCCGGTAGTTTCCCTTGTAAAACAGATAGGCCTTCCAATATATTACCGAATCGTCGGAGACCATATCCACCGGCCAGTAACCGATATCAACAAGGGTTTTAAAACTCATACTGTGGCTGGAGAAGGTAACAAATTTCTCCAGGCGCATACTCTCAATCATCTGGCAGAAAGAAGCGCTTATCTCAACTATTCGCGCAAAAGAAGGCGCCTGCCAGATATTATTGTTATAGACGGGAATCGGCTGGTAACTTGCCTGGTGCGGCTTGGGCGAAGTTAAAAAGTGATACGCCAGGCAGGCAAAATAATTTTTTTCCGCGCAGGTATCGGCATCAAAACAGGAAATGATTACATCTTCGTAGTTAATGCCCTTTGTGCCGATAAGCTCCTTTGCTTTTTTTGCCGCCCAGGTGGCGTTGGCGCCCTTTGTGCGGCCCTCCCCGGCAAGGCCGTCAGGATGGAAGGTAGCAAGGAGGCCAAGAAAATCGCCTTTGAACTCCTCCTCCAGCGCCCCGGCATTGGCCCGGGCCTGGCGGTCGCGCTCTTCAAAGGCTAATACCACAATCATCTTTTCCTTCGGATAAGATGAATCCTTGAGCGCCTGGAGGGAAGGCCTTAATGTTTCGGGTTTCTCCTGGTACGCAGGGAAGATAACCAACTGATACAGCCCCTCCCAATTCTTTTCCGCGGGCAGCGCTCGGCACTCAAGCAGCCAATCCCTGTCCCTCTGGCCGAATAATTTATGATAAGCCATCACTAAAAGGGTCGTAAGATAGGCGGTGCGGATAATCCAGTAAAAATCAAAAATAATAATAATTACCGCGCAGGCCACCGGTTTTAATACCGCCAGCGCGATTAAAAAAAGTATTATCCCCCAGGAGAGCGCCCCCGGGATAACTTCAAGGATTCTTTTTAGCTTTTTGTCCCTGTCCATTTGTCCTTAATCTCATTAGTTCCCTAAAAGGGTCAAATTTGCTGCTTAAGTCCAGGCGGTAAACATTGTCGTAGGCCTCCCCGTCGGCGGCCTGCTGGGAATCCAGGAAATATAATATATCGGACTTAAGGTCATAAAAAGCGCAGGTGCTCTTTTTATTCAGGCTTATCAGGTTAACCGGCCTGGAGGAACGCATCGCCTCAAGCGCCTCAATGTTATTATCCGTAACCACTATGATATGGTAACTGTCGGAATGCCAGAAAACATCCACGATGGCGTCCCGGCTGACATACAGAGGAACGGGCTCTTTTTCCACGGGCAGCTGGCTTTGAGAATCTAAAGGCACCATCATCAACTGATGCGAATCAAAGCATAATAATTTTTCCCCGTCGGGGGCCGGCCTCCAATTTAGCGGCAGAGAGACCTGGCGCGGAAAAGAGGAAATCTTACGGTAGGCTTCCGTATCCAGCTCCGATTTATATATGGAATTATCCTCCTGGCCCACGTAATAAATGCTGCCCCTTTTATCGTCAAGCCAAAAGGAGAGCGCGCTCTCATTGCTGACTTTTTCGATATTGGATCTGGTAGGAAAAAGGATGATCTTTTCAAAACGCGCCACCTTCCCTGCCTCCACCGCCACCTGCGCAATCCAGGGGTAATACTCCTCTAAAGCCACCTTGATAAGGTAGCTGCCGGGCAGAAGCTCATTGACAGTCGCGGGGGTTTTATCTTTAAAGAGCTTATTTTCGATATAAATACTGGCTCCCGCGGGCTGACTCTTCAGGGCGATCAAGCCGGTCTTGGTGAATCTTAATGCGCGCGGATTGAATTTATACCCCAGCGCATAACTCAATATGGAAGGCAGGCCCATGCAAAATACCAGGACACTTAACCAATACAGGACAAACCTTATTTTTTGTTCTTTAGAATGCATTGCTTAATGGTTTTCTCTAAATCCAAGAGCCTGTCTTTGTTCCTTCTGCCGAAGACATAACCACCGCGGCTATTATCGCTGTTTACCACCCTGTGGCAGGGAATAATTAACGGGCAGGGATTATTTTTAAGGATCTGGCCCACCGCGCGGTAAGCATTAGGCCGGCCGGATTTTTTAGCAACCCATTTATAACTGCGTACCTGGCCTAAGGGGATACTCAGGATAACCTTATAGACTTTTTTGGCAAAAGGAGTCATCTGCCCAAGAGTTTCCTTCTCCTCAGTATGTGGTGATAAGATACGGCAAACCTGTGGGCCTCATCGCGTATTCGACGGATTAGGTTCAAGGCAGCGCAATCCCCGCTTAATTTTAAGGGTTTTATCTTATCATTAATATATATGTTTTCCTCTTTCTTGGCAATACTTATTAACGGTAAACTAATCCCCAGTTCATCGAGCGTTCTTTTTGCGGCCAATAAATGCCCCCGGCCGCCGTCAATAAGGATTAAATCCGGCAGGGCCGCATTATCGCGAATAATCCGCAAATAACGCCTGCGCACCACCTCCGCCAGCATCTTATAATCGTCTATTCCTCCCACCGTCTTAATGCGGAACCTGCGGTAGTTGCTCTTATCAGCCGCGCCGGCGTAAAAACTCACCATTGCGCCGCAGGCCTCCTTACCCGATATGTTTGAAATATCAAAGGCCTCTATCCTTAAGGGAATTTTTTTTAGTTTCAGCAGGTTTTTGAGCTCCTCCAGTTCATTTGTGCCCGGAGGGATGGGGCTGGTGGCGGCGATAGCCCTTAAGGCATTAATCTGGTCCCTGATTTTAGCCGCCTCTTCAAACTCCTTGCCCTGGGCGGCCAAAATCATCTTACGGGAAAGTTCCTCTAAAAGCCTGGCATACCTTGATTCCAAAAATAGCTTTATCCGTTCAATAATCTCCCGGTAAGAATCCCGGCTTACCTTTTTGATGCAGGGGCCGGGGCATAAGTTAACCCGCCAATAAAGGCAGGCCCTGCCGGGTATTTTTTTACAGGAGCGGAAGCCGAAAATCCTGCGGATGATTTTTACTGCCTCCCGCAGCAATTTGGCATTAGTATAAGGCCCGAAATATAAAGCGTTGTCTTTAATATCGCGTTTTTTTCTCCTGCAGATGGAGACAACGGGAAACTCTTCGTCGGTTATCCTGATCCAGGGAAAAGACTTATCGTCCTTGAAGTCAATATTATACTGCGGCTGCCTCTTTTTAATTAAGGCGGCCTCCAGAATTTGCGCCTGGGCCTCGGTCGGCGCAAGTATATAATCCAAACCGGTAATTTTTGCAACCATCGCCTGGGTCTTTGAATCTAGGCGCCGGCTAAAATATGACTGTACGCGTTTCTTTAAAGACTTTGCCTTGCCGATATAAATAACTCTGCCCGCGGCGTCCTTAAACATATAGACACCGGGGGCTTCGGGTAAACTCTTAATCTTATCTTTTAATCTGTTAATCATTTATTACGCTTCAGCAGCCAACTTGAAAGCTCCCTCAACTCCCCGACCCTGAAGATAAAACAAAATCCGGCATAGGAAAACAACCCCGCCAGTATTACCCAGCCTAGTTTGTAAAACTGCGCCGATTTGCTCCCGGCAAGAAGCATATTCTTTTGGGATAAAAGATAGCAGACAACCCCCATAGCGATACTTGCCGCCAGAATCCGCAGAAAGGAAACAAGAATGCTTTTGCCGTCAAAATCTCCGATCTTCCTTTTTAATAGAAAAAACAGGATAAAAAAAGTTACTATCCCGGAGATGGAGGTTGCCAGCGCCACCCCGCTGATTTTTAGGGGGAATATTAGTATGGAGTTAAGAATAATATTCAAGAGCAGGGTCAAAAAAGCCACCTGCGCCGGGGTGCGCGTATCTTTAAGCGCAAAGAAACAGGACTGCAGCATACGCTTGGCGCCGTAGGCGGATAGCCCGATACTGTAAAATAGTAATGCCCGGGCGGTAAAGTGCACCGAATACAAATCAAACTTCCCCCCGCCAAAAAGCGCCGAGATTATCGGGTCGGCTAAGACAATTAAGGCAGCCGAGGCCGGCAGGATTACAAAAAAAGTGGCGCGCAGGCTCCATGATAATGCCCGCCTTAACTTATCCCGGCCCTCTAAAAGCGCATGTTCCGATAATGCGGGCAGTATCGCCTGTGAAAGGGCATTGCTGAATATGCCCAGAGGGAAAAGTACCAGCCGGTAGGAAAAATATAATATTGCCACTCCCCCCTCGCCCACAATCCAGGCCAGGGAACCAAATATGGAATCCACCAGATTATTTAACTGATAAATGCAGGAGCTAAACAGCCGCGGCAGGAAAAGCCTGCCGATAGCCTTTGCCGCCGGGTGGTTATAACTGCGCGGCCATTTTAGCCGGAAGCCTTTTTTATATAGCACCGGAATCTGCACCGCCAGCTGCAATACCCCGCCGGTCAGGACTCCCAACGCCAACCCCTTCGTGCCCTGGCGAAAAGCCAGGACAAAGATTATTATGGAGATGTTTAAAAGGCAGGGGGAAAATGCCGGGACGGCAAAATGCTTCAGGGAATTAAGGATGCCCGTAGAATAAGCTACCAGGCTGATCAATAAAATATAAGGAAAAATTACCCGCGTTAATCTAATGGTAATGGCTAATTTCTCCGGGGAAGTAATAAAGCCGGGGGCGATTACGCGCACGATAAGCGGCGCCGATATTATACCCAAAAAGGTTACTGCCATCAGCATAACCAAAAGCAGGTTTAAAACGACGTTGGCCAGCTCCCAAAACTCCTCTTTTGTATGCTTTAGCTTATACTCGCTGAATACCGGGACAAATGCGGCATTGGTAGCCCCCTCCCCCACTACGTCGCGCAGGAGATTGGGGATCCTGAAGGCAACCACAAATGCCTCCGCGTAAACATATACGCCGAATAACCTGGCGATGACTATATCGCGTAAAAAACCTAAAATGCGGGAACAGAAGATACCGAGGCTGATTAGGCCGGCTGACCGGGCAACACTGCGGTTGGTCTGGGAGGGGCAAGATTTGTCTGTTGACATAAGTGGTTAATTATGATATAAGAGGAATCCGACGATATATTGAAATGATTACCCCTGCAGCTAAGCACTTCGTAGATTTCTTCGAAATCTACTCGTAGCTGCGGGGTTAATTCCCCCCCCCACTGATTCGTTTTGATTCGCTTTTGCGAATGTAAAACGAATCAAAACGGTGGGGGTCATTAAGGAGACAAATATGCCTAGACGCAAAACTTCGTTAAAAAAAAATCGCTCAGATAAGAAAAAACACCTGCGCAACGTGAAAATCAAGCAGCAGCTTAAGAAAACAATAAAGAAATTCCAGGCATTATTGTCGGCAAAGAAACTTGATGAGGCCAAGACAATTATAAAACAGGCCTTCTCCCAGCTTGATAAAGCCGCAAAGAAAAAAATCCTCCATCCCAATACCGCCAGCCGCAAAAAATCCCGCTTATCCGGCAGGCTTAAGAAGGCCGCATAAGCAAATTACAAGTTTCTCTAAGGCAAAAGGCGGCTTTAACCTGCCGGTCTTTATTTCCAGGTCGCAATTAACCAAAAGCTTAAGCCTTTTTTGCATCGCCAGGGCAGGACGGGCGTCTCTTTCCCAGGCATACCTTAGGCCCCCTAAAATTCGCTCCGGCCTTTCCCCGTTTTTTAAAAGTTGATTTAAAACCCGCAGGGCAACATCCGGCCTCCCCAGGCCAATCTGGCGGTTCAAGGCAAATGTATCCACAGAAGGCTCCTCCTTAAAACGAAAGACCCTCGCAAGCCCAGTTAAGCTATTCAGGAAAGAATCCCTCCTGTCCTGCCGGCAAGCATCAAGAACCAGGACTATCTGGGGGTTAGGTTTCTTTAGATAGCCTGATATAAACTCCTTGGCCTCCTCTGTCAACTCCTCTATTTGCTTTATAACGATTACCCTCTTGGACCCGGAGGAGGGCAGGCATAAAAATCTCTCCTGCAGCCCTTTAAGTGGAATGTCCCCTGCGTATAATATATCCAGATTAAACTGTTCCAGGCCCTTGGCGAGAAATTGCTCTTTTATTTTTTTAAACTGGGCCTCTTTGGAAAGGCTGTCCTCTCCGATAAAAAGATAGGCCATTTTATCCGCTACCACTGCTCTACCGCGCGCTCCACAATCCTGCGCGACAAATCCGTAATAGTATTATTTACGGCTGTGCCTTCGGATATTGCCAGGGGGCCGCTGATAAAATAAGCCTTTTCCCCGG
>JAZDPH010000062.1:0-12970 GCA_043797735.1 Candidatus Omnitrophota bacterium
CATCGCGCTTTGGGATTTAGAGCGGTCCTTCTGCCTGATTAACTCTTTGTCAAAGGCCTCTTTTGAAACAGGCATATTGTTTTTCTTTAACCAATCTGCCGTAAGTTCAAAGGGCATGCCGTAGGTATCATAAAGCAGGAAGGCAGTTTTTCCGGCTTCCTGCCCGTCTTTATCCGGCGATAAAGCGCCGAAGTTTTCCTTAAATAATTTTTCGCTTGAATTCAGGGCAGAGATAAAATTTTCCTCCTCTGCCAGTATAATCTGGGCTATATTTTCCCGGCGCTGTGTTAATTCCGGATAAGGGACTTGCATAATCTCTGCCAGGATTGGGACTAACTTATACAAAAACGACTCCTCTATCCTTAGCGCCCTTAAATGCAGGATGCTTTTGCGGATTATCTTTCTTACTACATAACCCCTGCCCTCATTAGAGGGCAGGACCCCGTCGTAAATTGCAAACACTATAGCCCTGATATGGTCGGCAACAGCGTAAGAGTTCTGTGTTTGAGGGCTTTGGCCAGCCGAGGAATGAATTTCTTTTAATAACGGCTGGAATAAATCCGTTTCAAAATTATTCTTAACACCCTGCATTACCGCTGCCAGCCTTTCTAAGCCCATGCCGGTATCAATGTTTTTTTTAGGCAGGGGCTCTAATTTAGCGCTCCCCTTGCGGTTGAACTGGGTAAAGACAAGGTTCCATACCTCCACAAACCTGCCGCAGGAACAGGCAGGATTGCAACCGGGCTTGCCGCAGCCGGCCTCTTTGCCAAAGTCAAAAAATATCTCACTGCACGGCCCGCACGGGCCGTCAGGCCCCTTTTGCTTTGCCTCGGAGGGCCAGAAGTTTTCCTTGTCCCCTAATTTTACAATTTTATCGGCGGGAACCTTTATCAAATCCTTCCAGATAGCGTAACTCTCCTGGTCCTGGCTGTAAACCGAGACCCATAATTTTTCCGGGCTGATTTTAAGTTCCCGGGTTAAAAACTCCCAGGCCCAGGCAATCGCCTCTTTTTTGAAATAATCCCCGAAAGAAAAATTCCCCAGCATCTCAAAGAAGGTATGGTGGCCGGCTGTTTTACCCACCTTATCTAAATCGTCGGTGCGCAGGCAGCGCTGGGCGGTGGCAGCGCGGCTAAACCCCGAATTATGCCCCATAAACTCCCGTTTAAACTGGTTCATCCCGGCGGGGGTAAATAAAACCGTGGGATCCCCGGCGGGAACCAGGGAGCCGCTTTCAATAACCCGGTGCTTCCGTGCCTTAAAAAATTGCAGAAACTTTTTCCTTAGAATATCTGCTTTCATAATTTATTTATGCATTCAATTATAACTTCGGGCGAGAACCCGCGGCGCAAAAGATATGAAAAAATGCGCTTTTTTGCCTTTTGAGGCTCAACCCCCTTAGAGCGGCCAAGTTTGTCTTTGGCAAGCCTTAAGGCCACCCCTTCTTCATCGTAACCTTTTTTTACTTCCTGTAAAATGCCGCTGACGATTTCCCCGTCAATGCCTTTTATTTTTAATTCCCGGCATATTCTCTTTAGCCCGTAGGGTTTTTTGAGCCGCTGGTTAATCCAGGCGCGGGCAAAGCTTTTATCGTCTATAAAGGCCCGTTCCTTTAAAAAAGAAATAACCTCTTTTATTATTTCTTCTTTAAAACCCTTCTTTTTGAGGCGCTCGTAAAGTTCTTTTTCGCTGCGCTGCCTGAATTTCAGCAGTAAGAAGGCGTAAAGCCTGGCCTTCTCCGGAGGAGTCATTTTTCCTTTATCACAAAATACCCTCGCGCCGCCATCATAAGGCAGTCTCCCTTTAAATCCTTGGTAAGGCGCTGGTAATCAGTGAGGTTATTTACTTCTTCTTTATTGATTTTGATGATAACATCCCCGGGCAAAAGGCCCGACTCTTCCGCCGGGCTGTCAGGCTGAACGTCAACTACGAGCACGCCTTTTTTCTCGCCGGTCCTGAAACGGCCGGCAATATCGGAGGAGAGATCTGCAACCTGCAATCCCCGCCAGTAATCCACGGCCTTTTCCTCTTTGGCGCCTGAGGCGGCCTCTTCAATATCCTGCGGCCGCTCGCCGATTTCTACGGTTAAATTAACGGTTTTTTTATCGCGAATTAAGGATACCTTTACACGGCTGCCGACATCGGCCTTAGATACGGCCTGCAGCAGCTCCTTGACGCTTTCAACATTCTCATTGCCAAACTGCGTTATTACGTCCCCCTCTTTTATCCCCGCCTTCTGCGCCGGGCTTTCATCAAGCGCGCCGGCTACCAATATGCCTTTTTTTTCGCTTAAGCCGAAATAAAACGCCAGGTCTTCGGTTAAATCCTGCACTGTTACGCCAAGCCAGCCGTAAAGTATTTTCTTTCCTGCGATAAGCTGAGAGATAATCCTCTTGGCATTATTTACGGGAATAGCAAACCCCACCCCCTGATAGCCTCCGCTGGTTGAAAATATCGCCACGTTTATTCCTACTACCTCACCGTTAAGGCTGACTAAGGGGCCCCCTGAATTTCCCGGATTTATCGCCGCATCAGTTTGAATAAGGTCGCTATAGTCTTTATTGCGGGATACCATCCTGCCCAGAGAGCGGTGCAGGGCGCTTACTACCCCCACGGTAACCGTAGGTTCCGGGTTCTGCAGGGCAAAACCAAAGGGATTGCCTATCGCCACCACCCATTCGCCGATCTTCAAAAGATCCGAATCGCCGAGGGCTGCCACCGGCAGGTTGCGCGCGTTTATCTTTATCACTGCCAGGTCTGAACGCGCATCCTGGCCCTTGACCTCTCCCTTAAACTGCCTTCCGTCGGAAAGGGTAACGGTGATTTTGCTGGCTTCCTCTACCACATGCGCATTGGTAAGAATATAGCCCTCCGGGTCAATAATTACCCCCGAGCCCAGGCCCATATGCTTGTATTCTCTCTCGGGGGCCTCGCCTAAGAAGTCGTCAAAGAACCTGCGGAAGGAGTCTTCTTCTCCGAAGGAAAAATCCCCTCCGAATGGGGCGCCGAAGAAATAACCCCTGCTCCCCTTAATCTTTGTTGTATGTTCAGTGCTGATGGAAACTACCGCTTTTCCGGTGGTGCCGGCAACGTTTATTACCGCCTCTCTCATCGTCAGTCCGGTTGAAGGCGGCGCTGTTTTCTCTGAAAGATTCAAGTTCTGGCTTACTGCGCGGGGAGAAATATCAAACGAGGCCGTTATCAGAAAACCGATGATTACCCCTATTGAAACGGCTAAGCCAAAAACCAGCGCTTTTTTCTTCATCTTAAAATACCTCCCGCAATAAAATATTATTTTTTAGAAGCGGGTATCCGGGTATCTGGATATCCGGTAGCGGGTATCAGGATATCCGGGTATCCGGTGGAAGAATTTCCTGATATCCCGATACACTGATATCCACATCCGGATAACCGGATGTCCTGATACCCGGTTTTATCCATACTTTCTTTATAATTATTCTATATTGTGTTTCTTCCTTACTTCCCTCTCTATCTCTTCCTGCAGCTTAGGTTTTTCCTTCAGCGTCTTTATTGCCGCCTCCCTGCCCTGCCCTAATTTTTCTTCCTTATAGGAAAGCCAGGTTCCGGATTTCTGAATAACCTCTTCTTTAATTGCGGCATCCAAGACAGAGCCGGTTTTGGCAATGCCCTCGCTGTGCAGGATTTCAAATTCGGCCTCGCAAAAAGGCGGGGCGACTTTATTCTTTACCACCCGCACCCGCACCCTGTTGCCGATAACCCGGTGGTCGGCTTCCTTGAGAGTAGCTATCTTGCGTACGTCTAATCTTACCGAAGAGTAAAATTTAAGCGCCCTGCCCCCGGGGGTGGTTTCGGGAGAACCGAACATCACCCCGATTTTTTCCCTGATCTGATTGATAAAAATAACGCAGGTCCGCGATTTGCTTATAGCCGCGGTCAGTTTGCGCATCGCCTGCGACATCAGCCTTGCCTGCAGGCCGATATGGGAATCCCCCATATCCCCCTCTATCTCTGCGCGAGGGGTAAGCGCCGCAACCGAATCAATAACCACAAGATCTACGGCATTTGAACGCACCAGGGTCTCGGTAATCTCTAAGGCCTGTTCCCCGGTGTCCGGCTGTGAAATAAGCATGTTATCAAGGTTTACCCCGATAACCTTGGCGTAAGTGGAGTCAAAGGCATGTTCTGCGTCAATAAAAGCAGCTACGCCCCCTTTTTTCTGAATTTCCCTTATTGCGGTAAGGGTAATTGTAGTCTTGCCCGAGGCCTCCGGACCGAATATCTCGATAACCCTGCCGCGGGGAATCCCGCCTACGCCCAGAGCGATATCCAGGGTAAGCGCGCCCGTAGGAATGGTGTCTACTTTTATTTTGGTATCGCCCCCTAACCTCATAATTGAACCCTTGCCAAACTGCTTCTCAATTTGGGAAAGCGCCAATTCCAGCGCCTTCTGGCGGCTGGAGATTTCGTTATCCAGTACTTTTTTATCCGAGCTCATATCAACCTCCGCTTTTTATGAAACTTTAACAGAACTCTTAAAAAATGTATCTCTTTACGCACCCGAGAGTTAAATATTATAACTTAGCAAGGGCCCCCTGTCAAACAAATATTGCCTAAAATCACCCCCCTTCCATAAGTTTAGCCCTCACTTAATAATAGACGCACAAAAGGCAGAAATCTCACTGATAAATCCGAGCAGCGCCGTAGCAGAGGTTTAAACCTCCGCTGCGGCATTTAGATTGCTTCGCTCGCGCTTTGCGCTCGCTCGCAATGACGCTACTGTTGTCATTGCGAGTGGGTCCCGACGATACGCGAATGTCATTGCGAGGAGTCCGCCGCAGGCGGACGACGAAGCAATCCCCTCCGCGATACAGGGTAAATGCAAGTTGACAGCGGCTCAGAAATATGTTAAATTTAGGCTTATGGACGAGATTCATAAGACAAAGCAGGAAGTTGAACGCACAAAAGCCGAACTAAGGATACTCTACGAAGTCTCCAATGCTATGCGTACCACCCTTAAGCTGGATGAGATTCTCTACATTATCCTTACCGGGGTCACTGCGCATACCGGCCTTGGCTTTAACCGGGCGGTATTGTTTCTGGTTGACGAAAAAGACGGGATTATTGAAGGCAGGATGGGCATAGGGCCTGAGACCGGGGAAGAGGCCAACCGTATCTGGTCGCAGATTGAACAGGAAAAAATGGGGCTGGATGACCTTATTGACGCCTATAAAACCGCCAGAAACTCCGTGGATTCGGGGTTCAACAGGCAGGTCAGGCACTTAAAGTTTTCCCTGCAGGAAAACAGCGGCTGCCTGCTGGCTATAGCCGCATTAGACGGCATGCCCCTTTATTTAAATAAAGAAAATATCTACCCCTGGCAGCAAGACAAGGTGATTCAGTTTTTAAAAAGCGATGAGTTGGTGGTTGTGCCCTTAAAATCAAAGGAAAAGGTAAACGGATTAATATTAGCGGATAATTTTATTACTAAAAAGCCCATTACCAAGGATGATATGCGTATGTTGATTATGCTTTCCAACCAGGCCGGGCTGGCAATCGAAAACTCCCAACTCTATGAGAAAACGGTTACCCACGCAAATTCTGATTACCTGACCCAGCTATGGAACCACGGATATTTCCAATACCTGCTGCAGAGGGAATTAGAAAAGGCTAAGGTTACCAAAACCTCTTTAAGCCTGATGATGATAGATATTGACGATTTTAAAATTTATAATGATGTGCTTGGCCATCAATTCGGAGACGGGATGTTAAAGAAAATAGGCGTTCTGCTGAAAAACCAGTCGCGGCAGATGGACTATGTCTGTCGTTACGGCGGGGAGGAGTTTACCGCTATATTGCCCCGCACCGAAAAAAAAGAGGCTTTTTTAATTGCGGAGCGCTTAAGAAAAGAACTGGAAAAACACGTCTTTACCCACGAAGAGATCCTGCCCGATAAGAAATTGACCGTCAGTATCGGCATAGCCACTGCTCCCGAAGACGGCGAATTGCCCTCTCCTTTAATTAACTGCTGCGACAAGAGGCTCTACGAAGCCAAGGGCAGGGGGAAGAATAATACTTGTATATAGATATTAAAGCGGATATCCGGGTATCAGGGTATCCGGTGGCGGGTATCAGGATATCGGGGTATCCGGCAGAAGAATTTCCGGATTTCCGGATATACCGATATCCACATCCGGATAACCGGATGTCCCGATATCCGCCCTTCTATACCACCGCCATATCCGCATCCAGAGTCTTATCCTTCTTACTGCTCTTATCTTCGGCAAATTTCACCGAGACTATCTTGGATACGCCGGACTGCTCCATGGTAATGCCGTACATAACGTTGGCGTTGACGATTGTTTTTTTGTTGTGGGTGATGACGATAAACTGCGAGGCTTTGGCGAACTCCTGAAGGATGAGGCCGAAGCGGTCCACATTGGCTTCATCAAGGGCGGCATCTATTTCATCAAGTATGCAAAAGGGGGAGGGCTTGATCTTAAAGATGGCGAAGATAAGCGCTATCGCCGACATTGACTTCTCGCCGCCGGATAATAAAAGCACATTCTGCAGTTTTTTGCCCGGCGGCCGGCAGATAATTTCAATTCCCGATTCCAGCGGGTCTCCCTCGTCAACTAAGAATAGCTGGGCATCCCCGCCGTTAAAGAGCAGGCGGAAATAATTGCGGAACTCCACTTTGACTTTTTCAAAAGTCTCCAGGAATATCTGCTTGGTGGTGCGGTTAATCTTAAGGATTGCCTGGTGCAGGGATTCCTTGGCGGAGTTCAAGTCGTTTTGCTGCTGAATAAGAAAATCATAGCGTTTCTTTAGTTCATCATACTCCTCGATTGCCACCAGGTTTACCGTGCCGTAGGAATCAAGCCGTTTTTTTAAAGCGGCTATCTCTTCCGAAAGCGAAGCGGCAGGAACCTCTTCCGCCGTATCGCCGCAGGCCTGGAGGTCAATCTTATAGGCAGAAAGCATCCTTTCCTTCATCGCCGTATATTTGTATTCTATCTCCTGCTGGCGCATCTGCAATTGATGCAGGCTCTTTTTTACGCTATCAAGTTCCCCCCTGCCCCACTCTACCTTTTTAACGTAATCATCTGCCCCGGCGCAAACCTGCTGGTATTTATCTTCGGACTCCTTAAGCAGGGAGTTCTGCAGTTCTATAACATTGCCTAATTCCTGAAGCCCAACCTCCCCCTCCCTGATTTCCGACTCCAGGGCCCCTGTTTTATCCTGAGATTCCTTTACCTGCCTTTGGCTGTTATTCAGAGATTCCTGCCCCTGCAAAAACGCCTCTTCCAGTATTTTAAGGGTGTTCCGGTCGGAATCAATACGTTTATTCAGGGCCTCTAATTCTGTTTTAAATTGCGTAATAGCCATCAATGCTTCTTCTCTGGCCTTGCTGTTCAGGGAAATATTTTCTTCCTCCCGCGCAATCCCCTCCCTTATCCGCAGTTCCTGATTATTTAATTGCAATAAATACTCCTGGCAGCTGGCCGTCTTTGTTTTAAGGAGCGATATTTCACTCTGGGCCTCCTCCAGCTCCAGAAGCATAAGCTCCTCTTCATCCTTAAGCTTATTAAATTGCTCCAGGATGGAGGCACGGGAAGTTTCTTTATTGGAAAGGGCTATCTGTTGGGCGTGAATCTCCTCTTGCAGGCGGCAAGAGCGCTCATCCAACTGCTGTATCCGGGCTTTCTTTGCTTGGCGGGCGTTTTTCAGGGCATCCGCCTCTTCCTCTAACTTCTTAATCTGTTCCTGGATTTTCTGCGTATCCAGTTCAATTGGCTTTGCCTCTCCGCTTAAACAGAGGTTTTCTGCCGGGTTAACTTCCGCGCCGGCATGTATCTTTACCACTAAGCCGCTTATTTTTTCTATGGGCGCCTTATCCAGGTAAATAACCGCGTTCATTGATTCG
Organism: Candidatus Omnitrophota bacterium; assembly: GCA_043797735.1. Lineage (GTDB taxonomy): Bacteria > Omnitrophota > Gorgyraeia > Gygaellales > Profunditerraquicolaceae > BS750m-G77. The sequence goes on from JAZDPH010000062.1 coordinate 7,907, forward strand.
CTGATATCTTCGTATTTTGTCTTTAATTTTTCCAGGAATTCCCTGTGAGAGTACAGGGTGATTACTTGTTTTTCCAGGCCTGCGATTTGAGCGTCAATGCCATCTAAGCAGAGGTTTTCTTCTTTGAGGCTTGAATTTATCCCCTCAATCCTGGAATGGGCCTCCTCGGTTGTTTTTTTCAGGGTTTGGACTTCGAGGTTGATACTGCTTAAGTTCTCCTCTACCGCGGCCTTCTCCCCGGCTGCTTTTAACCTTTCCAGTTCCAGCCTTTTTTTACGGGCGATATAAATCTGCTCCTTGGCGCCGAAGTCGGTTATCTCGTTTCTGGTATTGGCTATCTTTACAGCCATCTCCATGATTAGTTTCTTTGCCGCGGCAATCGCATCCAGCGATTTTTTTATGGAAGAAGCCAGGGAATTCAACTGCGCCTCTTTCTGCTGGAGCTGGAGCGATTTTTCATCAATCTTTTCCTTTAAGCCGCCGTATTGCTGCCTCATTGCCTCTAATTTTTCCTCATCCGCCGCGCTCCTTGCCTTTAACTGAACTATCTGCTTCTGCAGGTATGTTTCATTTGAGGATAATTCTATTATCTTCTCCTTATTGAATCCGATATGCTGGTTGGCCCGGGAAATCTGGTTCTCCAGCTCCAGAACCCGGTTCTTTATCGCCATCATCCGCTCTTCCTGTATTTTGAGCTCGGCCTGGCGGTTGGAGATTCGGGATTCCTCCTCCCTGATTAAATTTAAAAATTCCTCTTGGCGGGCCTCCAGTATTTCAAGCTGAACAATGTTTTCATCCCTTTCCCTGAAGAGGCTCCTTCTTTGGATGAACGCATGGTCAAGTTCCCTGGATTTTAATTCTGTAAAAACCTCTTTATATTTACGGGCCTTGTTTGCCTGCCGCTGGAGGCTGGCGATCTGACGCCCTACCTCGGCGATGATATCATTTACCCTCAAAAGATTCTGTTCGGTTTCCTGGAGCCTTCTTAAACTTTCCTTTTTCTGCCCTTTGTATTTTGTAATACCTGATGCCTCATCAAAAACCAGCCGTCTCTCTTCGGGCCGGGAGCTTAAGACCAGGTCAATTTTGCCCTGTGCTACTATGGAGTAACTTTCCGCCCCGACACCCGTGCCCATTAAGAGGTCCTGGATATCCTTTAGGCGCATGAGGTTTTTGTTCAGCAGGTATTCGCTTTCTCCGGAACGGAAAATCCTGCGGGTAATACAGACTTCGTTATGGTCAAAATTAAAAAACCTTTGCTGGTTATCAAAGGTTAATGATACTTCGGCCATGCCCAGAGGTTCCTTTAAATCGGTGCCGTTAAAGATTACATCCTCCATTTGGGAGCCGCGCAGTGATTTTGCCGACTGCTCCCCCAATACCCAGCGAATACCGTCTAGAAGGTTGCTCTTCCCGCTGCCGTTTGGGCCGACCACCGCGGTAATACCGGGCTCAAACTGCAGGGTTGTTTTATCTAAAAAAGACTTAAAGCCTATCAGTTCCAGTTTTTTAAAATACATAATATACCCTCAGAACTCATTATAAAAAGAATGGGTGTTTTGTCAAGGGAAGTCTTTTCCACATTATGTCATTGCGAGGAGCGAGCGTAGCGAGCGACGAAGCAATCTAAAAGAGAGATTGCTTCGCTCCCTTCGGTCGCTCGCAATGACGTAGACGCAACCGATAGACGATAGACGGATATTTCTTTATGAATTAATGCTGATGGGATTTGAGGATGCGTAAAACTAAAGGAATGGGTTTTAGGAGAGAGCCTTCTAATTGAATGCCGACTCTGTATCTTTCGGAGTCCATCGGCGTAATCCATACGGCCCTGCCCTTAAGGTTAATCACTTGGCCGTTATCCGCCATATGCAGGCGGATATCTAACTGGAGGCCGGGGGTTAATTTATTTTCCGTTATTATACCGAGGCCCCCTATGCTGATGTCTTGTGTCTTGGCTCCGAGTATCTGCCCGCACAAACTAGGGTCCATTAAGGCCACGCGGATAGCAACCGCAAACCTTGGAAATGCCCTCCTGTCTTGGAAACCGTTATAAGACATACGGCTCGTCCTCCGTTAGAAACATTGGATAAGTTAGAGGTTAGATGCTGCCTGCCGGCAGGCAGGGATGTTAGACGTCCATTTAACTTCTAACATCTAACTTTTCCAGCATATCTCTAATTAAAAGTTATACTATAATTACAGCGTTTTCAAGAGAGAATTAGCTTAGAAAGAAAGGGCTTTCTTAATACGGTTATCCGGACATCCGGTTATCCGGGTGTGGATATCGGGTTATCGGAATATCAGGAATTTTCCCACCGGATACCCGGATATCCGGATGTCCACTACCGGATATCCCGATATCCGGATATCCACATTGCCTGCGCGTATCTGCGTTAAAAATATGTTAATTATTATTTATTTCCCTAAGGTTTTCTTGAAGTGTTTAGTAAGGGCGGGAACTATCTGAAAGAGGTCGCCGGTAATGCCGTAAGTCGCCACTTTAAAAATGGGGGCATCCGGGTCTTTATTAATGGCGATGATTATTTTTGAAGACTGCATTCCCACTAAATGCTGAATCTGGCCGGAGATCCCGCAGGCAAAATAAATCTTGGGGGCGACGGTCCTGCCGGTCTGGCCGACCTGATGTGAATAGGTAATCCATCCTGAATCAACGGCCGCCCGTGATGCCCCTACCGCCGCGCCTAATGCCTGCGCCAACTCTTCTAAGATTTTGAAGTTTTCCGGCCCCCCCATCCCGCGGCCGCCGGATACGATAATGTCGGCCTCGGCCAGGTTTATAAGCGCCTCCACCTCCTCTACGATATCAAGGAGTTTTGCCCGCGATACATAAAGGGAGCTGTCAAAGGCCTCGCGGATAATTTTTCCTTTTCTTGTCTTATCGGGTTCGGACGGCTGCATTACCTTATGCCGGACAGTGGCCATCTGCGGGCGATAATTAGGCGAGATAATCGTGGCCATAATATTGCCGCCGAATGCCGGGCGGGTCTGCAGTAAAATCTTCTTCTGCGGGTCAATATCCAGGCCGGTGCAGTCAGCAGTAAGCCCGGCCTTTATTTTGACTGCCACCCGCGAGATTAAAGACCTGCCGATTGAGGTTGCCCCGCAGAGGACTATCTCCGGCTTGTATTTTCGGATAAGTTCAACCATAATGTTGGTATAGGGCTCGTCCTGAAAATTGGCAATCTCCGGCGCCTGCACCAGATAAATGTTATCCGCCCCGTGCCAGATTAATCCGTCTAACTCCTCATCCAGATTATGCCCGATTAGAACCGCGCCTACCTGACAGTGCAGTTTTTCTGCCAGCTCCCGCGCCTTGCCCAGCAATTCGTAGGAGACCGGCTGAATCCTGCCGTTCTTCTGCTCAATAAAAACCCAGAGCCCTTTGTAATCTTTGATATCAGGGGTGGCAGAGAGGCTTTGCGGTTTCTGTATTAATATCGCCTTGAACTTACAGGCCGGGACACAAGCGCCGCAGAGGTTGCATTTATCTAAATCGATTACAGCCTTCTTGTCCAGAATACGTATGGCATCAAAAGGGCAAGCCTTTATGCAGAGGCTGCAGCCGGTGCATTTTTCGATGATAATCTGGATAGGCATGTTAATTAAATGGGATTGCTTCGTCGCTCACTGCGTTCGCTCCTCGCAATGACAGCTACAGTCGGCCGTAGCGGAGGTTTAAACCTCCGCTACGGCCTAATACTCGCGTCATTGCGAGCGACTGCGAGCCGAAGGCGAAGCAGGAGCGAAGCAATCTCAGCAATGTATTTCACCCTTGATCAATTCCACCAACTTCCCCGCCACTTCATCCGCCTCGCCAACCAGCATCTGGCCGCCCGCCCGCTGCGGGGGGGTGAAAATTTTTACCACCTGCGTCGGGGAGCCGTTAAGCCCGATGGCTCGAGGGTCTAAATTAAGTTCCTTCTGGCCCCAGACGGCAATCTTGGCGGATTTGGCGCGCATCATCCCTTTTAGCGAGGGAAGGCGGGGTTCGTTTATCTCCTTTACTACGGTAAGCAATGCCGGCAGGGAAACCTCTATAATTTCATAACCCTCTTCCATCATCCTTTCCACCCGCATCACCTTAACCTTAACCTCATCCTTAACCTTAACCTCTTCTATTTTCTTGACATAAGTTACCTGCGGGATATCAAGGTGCGTAGAGATGCCCGGGCCTACTTGTGCTGTGTCGCCGTCTGAAGCCTGTTTGCCGCATAAGATCAGATCAAAAGCCCCTATTTTCTTTATTGCTCCGGATAAGGTATAACTGGTGGCCCAGGTATCGCTTCCGGCAAAGGCGCGGTCGCAAATCAGTATCCCTTCGTCAGCGCCCATTGAAAGCGCCTCGCGCAGGACCGAGTCTGCCTGCGGCGGGCCCATAGTGATAACCGTTACCTTGCCGCCAAACTTCTCTTTAAGCCGCAGGCCTTCTTCAATAGCATACATATCAAAAGGATTAATGATAGACTTTACCCCTTCGCGGATAAGCGTATTGGTCTCGGGGTTTATCCTGACTTCGGTTGTTTCGGGAACCTGTTTTATGCAGATAATTATGTTCATAGTAAGCTGTCGTTGCGAATAAGTTTCTTGGATTGCTTCGTCGTCCCGACGTATCGTCGGGACTCCTCGCAATGACGAGTCTCGCGTCATTGCGAGCCCCGCCGCCTTCGGCGGCGAGGCGAAGCAATCTCTATATGTGTTTAGCTACTTCGCCATTTCCTTTATCAACTGCAGCGCGATAATACTGCGCTGGATCTGGTTTGTTCCTTCGTAAATCTGGGTAATTTTGGCGTCGCGGACGTATTTTTCAATAGGATAATCCTTCATATAGCCGTAGCCGCCGAATACCTGGAGCGCATCCACGGTTACCTTCATCGCCACGTCAGAGGCGTACATCTTGCTCATCGCCGATGCCTTTGCCACGGATTTGACGCCGGCATCAACCATTCTTGCGGTTGAATAAACAAGGGCGCGGGCAGCCTCCACCTCTGTTGCCATATCCGCCAGCATCCACTGAATGCCCTGAAAACTGGAGATGGACTT
>JAZDPH010000009.1:0-3196 GCA_043797735.1 Candidatus Omnitrophota bacterium
CCTACGTCGGCCTGGGCTAATGCCGGGGCGTCATTGATGCCGTCGCCTACCATGGCTACAATCAGGCCCCTCTGTTGAATCTCCCTGACCTTTGAGGCCTTTTCCTGAGGCAGGACCTCCGCAAAATACTCATCCAGGTTAATCTCTCCTGCTACCCACTGCGCAACCTGCTTATTATCTCCTGTAAGCATCATACATTTAATCCCCATGCCCTTTAAGAGGGAGACGGCCTGGCGTGACTGCGGCCGTATAATATCGCTTAAGGCAATCGCCCCTTTGAGGCTGCCCTCAACGATTACGTAAACAACCGTCTTGCCCTGCGAAGTAAACGCCTCGATTCTTTTATCATTCACGGCAATATTTTTCTGGCGCAGATAACCGTGGCTGACTACCTGCACATCCCTGCCGCCAACCCTCCCCTCTGCCCCCCTCCCCGGAATTGCCTTAAAGCCGCTAACAACCGACGGCTCTTTGACGCAAGAGGCAATCGCCCTGGCAATAGGATGTTCGGAATGGGCCTCAACCGAGGCGGCTAATTTTAGGAGCTGGCCTTCTTTAATATCATCTGAGAGCACAACCGTGCCGCTGACCCCGAATCTACCTTCGGTCAGGGTTCCCGTCTTATCAAAGATAATCGCCTGAATGTTTCTTGCCTTCTCAAAGGCAGCCCTGTTTCTAATCAAGAGGCCGCCTCTGGCGGCTAAGGCGGTAGAAACCGCGACTACCAAAGGCACTGCCAGGCCAAGGGCATGAGGACAGGTAATCACCATAACGGTCACCGTCCTCTCCAGGGCAAATGAAAACTCACTGCGCATCACTGCCAGCCATACAAAAAAGGTAACCGCTCCACAGCTAAGGGCAATCACGGTCAACCAGCGCGCCGCCCGATTAGCTAAATCCTGCGAGCGCGACTTGCTCTGCTGGGCCCCTCTGACCAGGCTAAGCACCTGCGAAAGAAATGAATCCGCGCCCGTCTTCTTCACTATAACCGTCAGCGAACCCTCTCCATTAATAGAGCCGCCAATAACAGGCGCCCCTTTCTCCTTGAAGGACGGATTTGATTCTCCAGTGAGCATCGCCTCATTGACGGAGCTCTCACCGTCTAAGACTTCCGCATCCGCAGGGATTTTTTCTCCGGGCTTAACCACTACTTTATCATTTACATTGAGTTCGCTTAAAGGGAGATCTTTAATGCTGCCATCCGGCATCAATTTATGGGCCGCCGAAGGCATTAACTGCGCCAATTTCTCTAGCGCCTGCGAGGCCCCCATTACCGAGCGCATCTCAATCCAATGCCCCAGAAGCATGATATCCACAAGGGTAACCAGCTCCCAAAAGAAAATCTTGCCGCTTAACCCAAAGACAACCGCAGTGCTGTAACCGTAAGCCGTAGTAAGCGCTACGGCAACCAGCGTCATCATCCCGGGCTGGCTTTGCTTTAACTCATCAAAGAGCCCTTTTAGAAAAGGCCGGCCGCCATAGAAAAAGACTATTGAGGAAAGAATAAATAAAAGGTAGATGTCTCCGGGAAATCTAATCGCCTCCCTTAAGCCGAAGAACCCCTGAATCATCGGCGAAAGGATAAGTATCGGCAGGGTAAAAACCATACAGATCCAAAAACGCTTCTTAAAATCAGCGGCCATATGGGCGTGATGGCAAGAATGGCCGTTCATTTGTCCTTCCTTTCGTAAAAATTAACCGCAAGGCGCAATAAAATAATAAAAAGAATAAATAGAAAGGCTATAATCCGCAGGTTCTTCAGGCGTGCTATCTTATCCTTTCTCTCTTTTACCGCCTCCTCTAAAAACTCTTCCGGCGCTTTTATCTTATCCAGGTTCTTCTTAAAATCTCTGGCCGTGGCAAGCTCATGAGGCATTTTGTCCCGGGCCAGCACTCTATTAAGTTCGTTTTTTAAGCCGGCTATCCCGCCGCCCTCCCGATAGGCAACAAGCAGCTTATCATAGAAGTAGAGCTCCGCGCCGTAGCGGCCCATTCTTCTTACCGCATAGAGGTTGGCGAATACAAAAAGAAACAGGAGCGCGGCGGTAATCGCTATCCTGATTTTATGAGTTCCGGAAAGTTTCATTTTTATGTTGATAATTATAGCACCCCCAAAGAGTTAAGCAACAATTCTCTTGCTTATCCTAAGCCGCCTCTTTTTGGAAAAAGATGGCTGTAACAGCGTCCTATTGTTTTGTTTGTTGTTTTATTGTTATTGTTGTTAAAAACGGCGGAACTTGTTTCGTCTTTGGCCTTGGCTTTGGCCTTGTCTTTGGCCTTGTCTTTGGCCTTGATGCCGCCTTGAGGCCTTATGATGAGCTTCGTGGCCGGATTCAACAAATTCTTCCGGGGGAATTTCGGGGTGTTTTGATAAGGGCAGAGCATAGCTGATGATCTTTTCAATATCCCTGACATCTCTGCGTTGATCAGGCGTGGCAAATGAAATCGCGTGCCCCCGGCAGCCGGCCCGGGCTGTGCGGCCGATACGGTGCACGTAGTTTTCCGCGTCTTCCGGAAGGTCGTAATTAATAACCACCTCTATCCCGGTTACATCAATGCCTCTTGCGGCAATGTCGGTTGCGATAAGCACCCTATACCTGCCTGATTTAAAACCATCGAGCGCTTCGCGGCGTTGAGCGAGGCTGCGGTTAGAATGCATCTCTGCGGCGCTATGGCCCATATTCCGGATTGATACCATTATCTTATGCGCATTATGCTTGGTACGGGAGAACAAAAGAACCGAACCGTGATATTGCGCCAGGATCTTAGTCAACAGCCTCGACTTATTTTCTCTTTTGACTATGAATAACTCCTGTGTTACGTGCTCTGCCGTAGTCCCTGAAGGAGCAATCTCAACAGAAACAGGCAGCTTCATATACTTGGCGGCGATCTCTATAATCTCTTTGGGGATAGTCGCCGAAAACAGCATGGTCTGCCTGTCTTTAGGGAGAAAACGCAGGATTTTTGTAATCTGCGGCGCAAAACCCATATCCAACATGCGGTCAGCTTCATCAAGCACCAGCATAGTTACGCTGCTGGGCAGAAAATTCCACTGGCCCATATGATCTATAAGCCTGCCGGGAGTAGCAATAACAATGCGGGGATTCCTGCGTAATGCTTGTATCTGGCCATTCATAGGAGCGCCGCCAATAAGACAAGCGGTCTTCATCCCGAATGCGCCGGTCAATCCCTGGAA
>JAZDPH010000020.1:0-6359 GCA_043797735.1 Candidatus Omnitrophota bacterium
AACGGCGGCCGTACCCCTACCGGTTTGGATGCGATAGAATGGGCAAAAAAAGCGGTTAGCTTGGGCGCAGGGGAGATACTTTTAACCAGTATGGATTATGACGGGACAAAGGATGGTTACGATATCGAACTGACCGATAAACTCTCAAAGGCCGTGAATGTCCCGGTTATTGCTTCGGGCGGGGCAGGAAAACCAGAGGACTTCTACGAGGTTTTCTCTAAAACCGAGGCCTCGGCAGCCCTGGCGGCATCCATATTTCACTACCAGGAATGCACTATAAAAGAGGTAAAAGAGTACCTTAAAGAAAAGGGAATCCCGGTGAGATTATGAGAAAAAATACAGATGCACGCAGATTCAAGTACAGCGAATTAAAGTTTGACAGGCAGGGCCTGCTGCCGGCGATTATACAGGATTATAAGACTAAGGATGTGCTTATGCTCGCCTATATGAACAAGGAATCATTGCAGAGGACCATAAAAAGCGGCAAGACCTGTTTCTGGTCGCGTTCCAGAAAGAAATACTGGACTAAGGGCGAGACTTCCGGGTGTTTTCAGTTTGTCAAGCAGGTCATTTATGACTGTGATATGGATGCGCTGCTGGTAAAGGTACGCCAGGCGGGCGTAGCCTGCCATACGGGTAACCGTTCTTGTTTCTATAGAAAAATAAATTAAATACCAGCATTAGAGCTGGTTATCCGGATATCTGGGTATCCGGTGGTGGACATCAGGATATCTGGGTATCCGGTGAAAAAATTTCCTGATATCCCGATACACTGATATCCACATCCGGATAACCCGATACCCCGATACCCACTACCGGATACCCGGGTATCCGAATATCCGTAATAAACACAAGCATATGTATACTCCATCATTAAAAGAATTTTTAAGATTGACGGCAAAGGGTAACGTCATCCCCGTCTTTAAAGAGATACCTGCCGGGACAGATACGCCGGTATCGGCATATCTTAAGGCTGCCAAAGGGGATTACTCCTTTTTATTTGAGTCGGTAGAGGGGACAAAGAAAATCGCCCGGTATTCCTTCCTGGGATCTAATCCCCTTTTGATATTTAAGAGCAAGTCCCGTAATATCCGTATAATTTATCCGCAGAGAAAAAAAACCGTCAGTTTTTCCGTAAAAGGCACCCCGCTTGATGAAATAAAGAAAATTATGCAGGGCCTAAAGAGTGTGCGCTTTGCCGGACTGCCGCGTTTTTACGGAGGGTTAGTCGGTTATATCGGCTACGACACCGTCAGGTTTTTTGAAAAAATACCGGATAAAAATCCCGATGACCTTAACGTCCCCGATGTCCTGCTGCTATTGGCGGATACTCTCCTGGCCTTTGACCACCTTAAAAACAGCATAAAGATTGTTGCCAACTGCCTGTTGCCGGAGAAGCGGGGCGCTGTTCTATCCAGAAGGCAAAAAATTAACATTTACCAAAAAGCGCTGGAGAAAATAGAATCCATTCAAAAGGATTTTAACGGTTCCTCAATAGGAAAAAAGGCAAAAATCGGCCGGCGCCGGCTAAAAGCGGATGTTTCCTCAAACTTTAAAAAAGGGCAATTCTGCCGTATGGCCAGGGCGGCCAAGGATTATATTAAAAAAGGGGATATAATTCAGGTGGTTTTATCGCAGCGTTTTAAAATAAGAATTAGAAAAGAGCCCTTTGAGATTTACCGCAGATTAAGGAGCCTTAATCCCTCTCCGTATATGTTTTTTTTGAAATTAAATGGCATAATATTAGCCGGTTCCTCCCCTGAAATGCTCTTGCGCTGTGAAGAGGGCCTGATTCAGACCCGGCCCATTGCCGGCACCCGCCCCCGCGGAAAGACAAAAGAAGAGGACAGGCGGCTTGCGGATGAACTCAAAAACGATGCCAAAGAAAAAGCAGAGCACCTGATGCTGGTAGACTTAGGGAGGAATGATTTGGGGAGAGTTTCAAAGGCCGGGCAGGTGAAAGTAAGCGAATTTATGAACGTAGAGAAATATTCCCACGTAATGCATCTGGTAAGCGAGGTAAGAGGAATCCTTGACAAAAAGAGGTTTGGCGTTTACGATGTCTTAAGGGCGGCCTTTCCCGCGGGGACGGTCAGCGGCAGCCCTAAGATCCGCGCTATGGAGATTATTGATGAAATGGAAAATATACGCCGCGGGCCTTATGCCGGCTGCGTGGGGTATTTTGGTTTTTCAGGCAATATGGACACCTGCATTACCATAAGGACGATAGTGATTAAAGGCAGGTATGCCTATGTTCAGGCCGGCTCAGGCATTGTCGCGGATTCTATCCCCGAGAAGGAATATGAGGAGTCGGTAAATAAAGCCAGGGCAATGATAGAGGCAATTATCAAATAACTAATAAATACGGGAGGCTCAAAAAATGGCAGTAAGGATACGTTTACGGAGAATAGGAAAGAAGGTCAAAGGTAAGATTCATTTCAGGTTATCCGTTTTTGACGAAACCAGCGGCCGCGACAGCAGGGCTATTGAAGAGCTGGGTTTTTATAACCCTCAAAGTTCAGCAGTAAAAATTAAAAAAGAGCGCCTGGATTACTGGGTGAAAAACGGCGCGCAGATGTCAAATACTATTAAGAGTTTAGTAAAGAAAAGGAAGGAATAGATAGGATATCCGGATATCCGGGTATCTGGTAGCGGGTATCAGGATATCCGGATATCCGGTGGAGAATTTCCAGATATCCTGATATACTGATATCCACATCCGGATAACCGGATGACCCGATATCCGAACGAAGAAATCAACTTTATTAATAGGAAGGAGTAGACAATGCCGCAAGCACAAGCAGTTAGCCCGTTTATGAACCTGTTTCCTTTAATCCTCATCTTTGTAATATTCTATTTCCTGCTGATCAGGCCGCAAAAGGCAAAGGAAAAAGAGCATAAAAAGATGCTTGGCAGCCTGAATAAGAACGACGAAGTGATTACCTCAAGCGGTATTCACGGCACGATTATTAACGTAAAAGACAATTCGGTGATTTTGAGAATAGATGATAATGTGAAGGTAGAGATGGAGAAGAACTGTATTTCGGTTAAGAAACAATAGTAGCGCTTAAAAGCGGTTATCCGGATATCAGGATATCCGGTAGTGGGCATCTGGATATTGGGGTATCCGGTAGAAGTTTTTCCGGATATCCTGATATACCGATATCCACATCCGGATAACCGGATAACCCGATATCCGAAAGGGAATTATGGTAAAAAAGCTCCTCTATAAATCAATCTTCATCCTCTGCGTAATTGGGCTCTGCGCCTATTTCGCTTTTCCCTTGAATAAGCGAATCAACCTCGGCCTGGATTTGAAGGGCGGGATGCACCTTTTGCTTAAAGTTGATACCGAACAACTTACTCCTGAGGCAAAGAAGGACGCCACTGACCGGGCAGTAGAGGTAATCAGGAACAGGATTGATGAGTTCGGCGTAAGGGAGACCTCTATCCAAAAACAGGGGGAAGATGAAATAGTCGTGCAGTTGCCCGGGGTTACCGACAGGGAGCGCGCCATAGACCTAATCGGCAAGACCGCGCTTCTGGAGTTTAAAGTTGTCTCTTCTGACCTTCCCAAGCTAAAAGAGGCGCTGGCCGGCAGCGTTCCTGAAGGATATGAATTAAAATATACCCAGGAGGATAGTGAAGGGCTTCTGCTTGAAAAAAAAGCGGCCTTAACGGGTGCGGCACTCACCGATGCTTCTATTCGTTTTGACCAGAGCCAGTTTAATGAACCGTTGGTTGCCCTGCAGTTTAATCCCGAAGGGGCAAAGAAGTTTGCCGAAATTACCGCTAGTAACGTAGGGAAAAGGCTGGCGATTGTCTTAGACGGCAAGGTCCAGTCTGCCCCGCGCATCAAAGAGGCGATCCCCTCCGGAGAAGCGGTAATCACCGGCCGCTTTAGCGCCGAGGAGGCTCAAGACCTGGCCTTAGTACTGCGAGTCGGCGCTTTACCTGCTCCCATGCACGTAGAAGAGGAGAGGACTATCGGCCCGCTATTAGGGCAGGATTCCATTAATAAGGGGGTTAAGGCGACCGTTATCGGCCTGGGGCTGGTCTTTATATTTATGGCCGCCATTTATCTATTTTCCGGGATCATCGCAAATATAGCGCTTCTGCTGAATTTAGTGATGATACTCGGGGGCTTAGGGCTTCTGCCCTTTTTGTTTCCCGGGGTTTCGGCTACTCTGACTCTTCCCGGTATCGCAGGCATAGTTTTATCGTTAGGCATGGCCGTAGATGCCAATATACTTATTAACGAACGGATAAGGGAAGAACTTTTAATCGGGCGTAACCTGCGCGCCGCCATAGCTAACGGTTATTCCAAGGCCTTCAGCGCCATTATTGATTCTAACGTTACCACCCTGATTGCCGCATTTTTATTATTTCAGTTCGGCACCGGCCCGATCAGGGGCTTTGCGGTAACCCTGACCATCGGCCTCCTGGCAAGTTTATTTACCGCCATTATAGTTACGCGCACTATTTTTGAGATTCTCCTGCAGGCGCGCCTTTTGAAGAAATCACTGCCGATGCTGCATTTATTCAGGCAGACTAAATTTGATTTTATCGGAAAGAGAAAGTTTTTTTATGCCGTTTCAATAATCGTGATAGCCATAGGCCTGTTCTCTTATTTTAAAAAGGGCCGGGATGCCTACGGCATTGACTTTGCCGGCGGACAGCTGCAGGAATACATCTTTAAGAGCGCCCCGGCGATAGAGGAGGTGCGCGGCGCCCTGAAAGAAATAGGCCTCGGCGATGCCTCTATCCAGCAATTTAAGGATAACCCGCGTGCCGTACTGATCAGGACTATGGAGGATAAAAGCGGGAATTTAACTGACAAATTAAAAGCGGCCTTCCCGGAGCAGGAAATCCAGGAGCTCAGGATTGAGCGCGTCGGGCCGGTAGCCGGCCAGCACCTCAAAAAAAAGGCGCTATCCGCCCTGTTCTGGGCGCTGATCGGGATCCTCGCCTACGTTGCCATCAGGTTTAAGCACATTAATTTTGCTATTGCCGGGGTGGTTGCCCTCCTTCATGATTTATTGATAACCCTGGGATTCCTGGCAATGACCGGCAGACAGATAGACTTATTAACCATAACCGCGCTTTTGACCATTGCAGGTTATTCTATCAATGACACAATCGTTATCTATGACCGGGTCAGGGAAAACAGCCGCGGCATGAAGAAATTATCCCTCTATGAACTGATAAACTTAAGTGTCAACCAGACGCTGGCCCGGACTATCACTACTACATTTATCACCCTGCTGGTTGTGATTGCGCTTTTATTCTATGGCGGAGAGGTGCTGAATAACTTTGCCTTTGCGCTGTTTGTAGGGTTCCTCTCGGGGATTTATTCCACCATCTATATCGCCTCTCCTTTAATGCTTGCTTGGAATCGCAGAAACAAAGGATAGATACTTTAACGCAGATTCTCGCAGATGAGATTGCTTCGTCGTCCCGACGTATCGTCGGGACTCCTCGCAATGACAGTTACAGTAAAGGCCGTAGCGGAGGTTTAAACCTCCGCTACGGCCTGGTTCTCGCGTCATTGCGAGCGAGCGCAAAGCGCGAGCGAAGCAATCTAATAGACAAAGGTATCACTCCGCAACAGAGCAACGAAATATGTTCAAATCCCTCAAGCTATACCTCAACCAATCAGCTGATTTAGAGAAACTCCTTTCGGAATTAGTCGCTTACGGATACAAGCGGCAGGAGGGGGTTTCCGAAGAAGGGGAGTTTTCCCGCCGCGGGGGAGTAATCGATATCTTTCCGAATTCCTTTGAGCTGCCGGTACGCATAGAATGGGATAATGAAATTATCGCCTCCATAAAAACTTTTAACCCCTCTAGCGGAGCGCCCCTCTGGGAGCACAAGATGCTGATTATTCTGCCCATCAAAAAACCCTCGCGGGCTTTGCGAACCGCTGCTTTTAGCGAAGAGTTCCCCATGAAAGACTTCATTGATATAAATAAAGGGGACTACGTAGTGCACAATCAATACGGCATAGGCAGGTTTCTCGGTATGGAAAAGATAAAAAGACAGGATGCTTTCGGCGACCACCTGGTTATTGAATACGGCCTTCAGGAGAAACTCTACGTCCCGGTTGAGGATATGCATCTGGTGCAGAAATATATCGCCTTCCATATTAAGAGGCCTAAGCTTTATTCTCTGGGGAGCAGAAAATGGCAGAGGGCCAAGGAAAAGGCAAGAAAAGGAATACGAAAGCTAACCTGGGAACTCCTGACGCTGCAGGCGATGCGCATAAGTTCCAAAGGCTTTGCTTATTCGGCAGATACGGACTGGCAGAAGGAGTTTGAAGCAACATTCCCTTACACAGAAACACCCGGCCAGATAAAAGC
>JAZDPH010000016.1:0-2163 GCA_043797735.1 Candidatus Omnitrophota bacterium
CCACATCCTTTCTGAAGGCAATTGCGGCAATAACGATTTCGCGTGCGCTAAAATAGGTGCCGCGTCTTTTAAAGTCTCTACCTTCGCGCCCAGAAGCGCGTGAGCCAGAGGTAGATAAAAAGCCGTCTCGGGAAAACCGATTTTTTGACCCGAGCCTTTTTCTTTAATCGCCTTATCTAAAAAACCAGCTGCCTGATTATAGATATCTTGGGCCCCTCTGATGGCCGCCTCTGCAACAATCTTAGACATACCAATGCTCCTTTTCTTTAATGACATTTATTATATGGGGGTAACTAAAGTTATCCTGAAGTAATTTATCTTTGAAGCTCGATACATCGGTCTTCTCCCGGATCAACCGCAATAAAACGCCGCTGTTTTTAATATCCCCGACCAATATTGCCCCAACCAGCGAATTGCCCTTTAGGATCAGTTTCTTATAACACCCCTTGTTCGTATTAGCAATCTTCAATTCCTCAAACCCGCTGTTATCGTTTGTCTTATAGACCCCCAGGGATATTATGGGCAGGCCAAAAAACTCAATGGAGTTCATTCCCAAGGAACCATCGTAAACCAGGCGTTCGCCGCTCATATTTGCGCCGGCGATCTTTCCCTGCTCAACCGCAACCGGCCACAGGGCATTCACCGAAAGCTTGCCCGTACTGATATCCAGGCTTTCGCACACGTCGCCCGCCGCGTAAATATTCCCTATACTGGTTTGCATTGTATCATTAGCGACAATACCCTCATTCACCTTAACCTCAGTATCCTTGACTAACTCAATATTCGGCTGCACGCCTTTTCCCGATACTACCAAAGAACAGTTCAGCACCTTACCCGATTCTATCTTGACCGCATTTAGGGCATCGTTTCCGATGATCTCCTGGGCATCCTGACCGAACAATAATTCAATACCGTTATCTTCCAGGCGTTTTTGCACCAGACTGGCCGCTTCCAGGTCAAGCATCTGCGATAAGATTTGCCTGGACTTAATAATCACCTTTACTGCGATATCTCTCTTTCTTAAAGCATACGCCGCCTTCAAACCAATAAGTCCTCCCCCCAGCACGCAGGCCATTTTTGTCGCCGGCAATAAACCGGCTATCTCTTGGGCGTCTTTGATCGTCCTCAGGCCAAACACCCCTCTTTTTTCGATCCCGGGTAATTTCAGGAATTTTGGGCGCGCACCGGTGGCTATCAATAAATAATCATAGCTAAAATTACTCTTGTCTGCGCAGATAACGCGATTCTGATCAGGCTCAACCCGGTCAACCTTTTTATTAAGGTAAAGCTCAACATTATTATCCTTATAGAAACTTTCCGGCCGGTAAACAATTTTGTCTTCCTGGACTTCTCCAGCCAAATAATAAGAAATAAGGCAGCGGCAATAGGCGGGATAATCCTCATCGGAAATAACGATGATCTTTGCGCCTTTATCGCGCTTTCTGATTGACTCAACAGCGGCGATACCTGCCGCGGAGTTGCCTATAATAACATGCTGTTTCATTTCTCAACCGCCATTTCTTCCTGCCAGATAATTGCGCCGGTAGGACAAGCCTTAACGCAGGCAGGTTCTTCCTTATCCTGGCATTTATCGCAACGTATAGGCATTTTAGTCTTGAGATTCGGCCTGATCGCGCTATAAGGACAAACCATTACGCACATCCAGCATCCCACGCAGCGCTTTTCATTATGCTCAACCATACCCTTTTGTTTATCAAACACCAGAGCAGCGGCCATGCATGCGTCACCGCACACGGCATCCCCGCAAGTCCTCCAGGAAACAGGATAATTCTTTCCGTCGGAAGCGAAAACTTGCACCCGGGGTAAAGATAAAACTTCTTCCTCCAGCGCCTTGAATAACTCGCCGCACGCCGAATGCGCCACCGCACAGGCTATCTCGCAGGACCTGCATCCCATACATTTTTTAACATCGTAAAATAAATTTTTCATTATTTGAATTATCCCCCCCCCCTGCTTTTACGAATACATCATCGGCTTCAATTTCAAGGCCTGGCGTTTCTTATCGATATGCTCGATCATAACCTTTGCCATTTTAATCGGGTCAGGCTCAAAAGCCCATTTTCCTCCGGTAATCGGCTCCACATCCTCAGTAACAAATTTAGTTAAATTCTTTGAGCCGTATAAAGGATACGGCATGCCGAA
>JAZDPH010000018.1:0-10339 GCA_043797735.1 Candidatus Omnitrophota bacterium
TAATTAAGAGATTATCTACAATACAAGAAAGATTAGCGCATAGCAAAAGCTATATTTACTGATTCTTAAGTTGTCAAAGAACAATTTTAGGCTGGGAGAGATTAATCTTGTGAATTAATGCACAGCCTCTTAAACCTCCCCTACGGCATGGCAGGTTATGTTAAGAATAAGAAGATGAAGCCGGCAGAATTAATCCTTGCTTTAGATGTTGATAATTTCGAGAAGGCAAAACATTTTGTAGACAAACTCTACCCTAAGATAAAAATCTTTAAGGTTGGGCCGCAGCTTTTTATCTCCTGCGGGCCGCAGATAATTAATTTTATCAACGAAAAAGGGGGAGGGGTTTTTCTGGATTTGAAATTTTTCGATATCCCCAATACCGTTGCCAATGCCGTAAAGGCGGCGGTGCGGCTTAAGGTAAGAATGTTTACCTTGCACCTCTTGGGCGGCGCTGATATGCTTAAAGCGGCATTAGAGGCGGCCAAGGAGGAGGCGGGGCAATTAAAAATAGAGCGGCCCTTAGTAATCGGCGTTACCATATTGACCAGCAGGGAGGGCAAGCCCGGCGAGGTTTTAGCCCTGGCAAAGACGGGGATAGAATGTTTGCTTGACGGAGTAGTCTGCTCGGCCCGGGAGGTACCGTTTTTGAGAAAAGAGATCAAGAAGGATTTTCTGATAGTTACCCCGGGCATAAGGCTGGATACAACTGCCAAAGATGACCAGAGGCGCACTGCCACCGCCGGCGAAGCGGCTAATTACGGCAGCAACTTTTTAGTAGTCGGCAGGCCGATATTAGAGGCAAAGGATCCTCTGGCGCAAGCTGAGGGGATTTTAAAGGAGATAGGCTGCTTATGAGCGAAGATATTAAAGGCTTAATTGAAAAGATACGCGAAGAAGGGGTGCAGGCCGCCGAAGATAAGGCTAAGCAGATTGAAGAAGAGGCCAGGCGCAGGGCGCAGGAGGTTCTGGATAAGGCTCGGCAAGAGGCAGAGAAGATTATTAGAGAGGCGGCGCTAGAGGCAGCCAGAAAAAAAGAGAGCACAGAGGCGCTGCTGCGGCAGGCCGGCCGTGACCTGCTCCTTAGCCTGAAAAAAGAAATTAACGCCATGCTCAACAGGCTTATTGTAGCCGAGGCGGCCGAGGCATTAAGCCCGGAGGAGCTAAGCAGGATTATCGGCCTGCTGATTAAGGATTACAGCGCTCAAGACGGCGGCGACGTTATCATTACCCTCAAGAAATCCGACTGCGAAAAATTAAGTAAAGGGTTTCTGGGGAAATTAAAGGAGGAGGCAAAAAAAGGAATTACCCTCAAGGCCTCAGAGGAGATTCAGGCCGGGTTCGTGATTAGTTTTGATAAAGGAAAGTCGCAGTATGATTTTACGAATAAGGCATTGGCGGAGTATATAAGCTCCTACCTTAAGCCTCAATTAAGCCGGATACTAGAAGGTTAAGATGCCCGCATATTATACTTATTTAACAGCCAGCCTGCCTTCTCTTGCTTTCGGGACAGAGCCGCCTTTTTCTTATGCAGAATTTCTTAGCCTTTGTGAGCCGCTTATACCCGAAGCAGATTTTAATATCCTGCGCGCCTCTGCAGCAGGCCGTCAGCCTACTTTGCAAAAGTGGTTTGAGTTTGATACTGCCCTAAGGAACGAACTGGCCAAGATCAGGTCTGCTCGTAAAAAAATTGACCCGGAAAAATATCTGCGCCGCGATGGTTTTGTTGACCCCTATATTGCCCATACCGCTATAAATGCCTGCAGGAGCCCCTCGCCCCTCCAGGGCCAAAAGTTATTGGATGATGCCCGCTGGCGCCTTCTGGATGAACTTTGTGCTGGGCATTATTTTGACCTGGATTCTTTAATAATTTATGCGCAGAAATTATTGATACTGGAACGCTGGAAGAGGACTAATTCCGCAGACGCTCCCGCTTTGCTGGAGGGGCTGATGCAGGCGAGCGAGCAATGACAGAGAAAAGAACGGGCCATATAGTAAAGATTAACGGCAACATGATTACGGTGGAGCTGGAAGGCTTTGTTATCCAGAACGAGGTTGCCTACATTCTGCACGGCAAAGAACGCCTAAAGTCGGAGGTCATCCGCATCAAGGGTCAGGCTGCCGAGATGCAGGTATACGAGAATACCGCAGGCTTAAAAATCGGGGAGAAGGTTGAATTCAGCAGCGAGCTCCTTTCCGTGGAGCTGGGGCCGGGGCTGTTGGGCCAGATATTCGACGGCTTGCAGAATCCCTTGCCGCAGCTGGCCAAGAAGTGCGGTTTCTTTTTAGAGAGGGGCATTTATTTGAATGCCCTCGATGATGCTTCGAAGTGGAAGTTTACCCCATTGGTAAAAGCAGGCGATAGGCTGCGAGCAGGGGACAAATTGGGTTTTGTCCCGGAGAAGACCTTCAAGCATTTTATTATGGCGCCGTTTAACCTTGCCGGCAGCCTGGAGGTAACCAGTATTGCCGGGCCGGGAAGATATAGTTTAAAAGATGAGGTGGCTAAACTAACGGATGGCTCCGGGCGCAGTTACGAATGTTTCCTTAAACAGTCCTGGCCGGTAAAAATCCCCATTGACGCATATTCCGAAAAATTAATGCCCGAGGAGCCGCTGGTTACTAAAATGCGGATAATTGATTCGCTCTTTCCCGTTGCCCGCGGAGGGACCTATTGCATCCCCGGGCCGTTCGGCGCCGGCAAGACCGTTTTGCAGCAGCTGACCAGCCGCCATGCCGAGGTGGACATAGTGGTTATCGCTGCCTGCGGAGAGCGCGCCGGCGAAGTGGTTGAGACCTTAAAGACTTTTCCCGAGATAGTAGACTCCAAGACAGGCAGGCCCCTAAGCGATCGTACGGTGATTATCTGCAACACAAGCTCCATGCCGGTTGCCGCGCGCGAATCAAGCGTTTACACCGCAGTAACCATTGCTGAATATTACCGTCAGATGGGCCTGCAGGTATTGCTTTTGGCGGACTCCACCTCCAGGTGGGCGCAGGCGATGAGGGAGATGTCCGGCCGGCTTGAGGAGATTCCGGGCGAGGAGGCGTTCCCGGCGTATCTTGAATCGCGCATCGCCTCTTTTTATGAAAGGGCGGGGGCGGTCAGGCTGCACGACGGGACAATCGGCTCGGTTACCATCGGCGGGACGGTCAGCCCTGCCGGAGGGAACTTTGAAGAACCGGTTACGCAGGCGACATTAAAGGTGGTAGGGGCCTTTCACGGCCTTTCACGCGAGCGCTCCAATGCCCGGCGTTACCCGGCGATAGACCCGTTGATCAGCTGGAGTAAATACCGCAGTTTTATCGACGGCAAGGTCGGCCGCCGGGGGCATCAGATCCTGCGCAAGAGCAATGAGGTTGCCCAGATGATGAAGGTGGTTGGGGAGGAAGGTACTGCGCTTAAGGATTACGTTGATTATCTGAAGGGGGAATTTTTTGATTTCGTCTACCTCCAGCAAAACGCTTTTGATAAAGTTGATGAGGCCACACCCCAGGAGAGGCAGGTTTACGTATTTAATTTTATCTACCGCATTCTTGAGTCGGAGTTTGAGTTGGAGGATAAGGAAAGCACGCTGCATTTTTTCCAGCAGCTGCGTCAGCTTTTCCGCGGATGGAATTCTGCGCAATGGAACTCCGCGGAATTTAAGAAGATAGAAGAGGAGATTGACTTGTTGATAGAAGTCAAGGGTAAAAAAGAGAACCAGCCGGCCAATGCATAAGGTTTATACCAGCATTATTCAGATCGCCGGGGATGTTATTATGGTTGAGGCCGAAGATGCCGGCTATATGGAGATTGCCCAGGTTTCTACCCGGCGCGGCAGTTCCCTTGCGCAGGTTATTCGCCTCGACGGGAAAAGAGTTTCCCTGCAGGTTTTTGCCGGCAGCAGGGGTATTTCTACCGGCGATAAGGTACGTTTCCTGGGGCATTCCATGCGTATTGCCAGCGGCAGCGACCTGTTGGGCCGTATTTTTGGCGGCAGCGGCGCGGCAATAGACAAAGGGCCGGCTTTAAGCGACAATATGGTTGACATAGGGGGCCCGGCGGTCAATCCGGTAAAAAGAATTATCCCCGGCAAAATGGTGCGCACCGGGATCCCGATGATAGATGTTTTTAACTCGCTGGTTGAATCGCAGAAATTACCTGTATTTTCGGTAGCCGGAGAGCCCTACAACGAATTATTGGCCCGCATCGCCATACAGGCAGAGGTGGATATTATTATTCTGGGGGGGATGGGCCTGAAGCATGACGACTATCTTTTCTTTAGAAACACTTTAGAGCGGCAGGGGGCATTGCCGCGCTCGGTATTCTTCATACATACTGCAGCTGATCCGACCGTAGAGTGCTTATTGGTGCCGGACATTAGTTTAGCGGTGGCAGAGCAATTTGCTTTAAGCGGCAAGCGGGTCCTGGTGCTTTTGACCGATATGACTAATTTTTGCGATGCGTTAAAGGAGGTCTCCATTACCATGGAGCAGATTCCCTCTAACCGCGGATATCCCGGAGACCTCTACAGCCAGCTGGCTGCGCGTTACGAGAAGGCAGTTGACTTTGAGGGCGCCGGCTCCATTACCATACTGGCAGCGACTACTATGCCCGGGGATGATGTAACTCACCCCGTGCCGGATAATACCGGCTATATCACCGAGGGGCAGTTCTACCTTAAGGGCGGCGTGATTGAGCCGTTTGGTTCGTTGAGCCGGCTAAAACAGCAGGTTAACGGCAAGACCCGCGGCGACCACCGCACCATAATGGATACCATGATTCAGTTGTTTGCCAATTATCGCGAAACGCTGGAGAAGCAGTCGATGGGTTTCCAGATGAGCGCCTGGGATAAGAAACTGCTTAAATACGGCAGGCTTTTTGAAAACGAGATGATGTCGCTTGAGGTGAATATCCCCCTTGAGAAGGCGCTGGACCGGGGCTGGCAGATTTTAAGCGTCTGTTTTACTCCTGAAGAGACCGGGATAAAGAAGTCGATCATAGAGGAGTATTGGGTTCGTAATTCGTAATTCGTAAATCGTAATTCGTAATATGGGAAAAATAAAATTTACAAAGGGGGAGTTAAAGAGGCAGAGGGATGCGCTCAAGCAATACGAGCGCTACCTGCCTACCTTACAACTTAAGAAGCAGCAGTTGCAGATGGAGATTCTGCATCAGTTGGTTATTCTGGAGGAGAGAAGGAAAGAGGCGGCAAGGAAAAGGCAGGCCATAGAGGCCTGGGCAGGGTTGTTTAGTGACCCGGAGGTAGATTTAAGGCCATGGATTATCCCTGAAGAGACTGCCTGCAGTATAAGAAATATTGCCGGCGTGGACCTGCCTGTTTTTGTTCAGGTAAAGTTCGCGCCTGCGGAGTATGATTTGTTTAGCGCGCCCTTGTGGGTGGATAATGCCGTTGAGGCGCTAAAGGAGTTAGTCTCCCTGCTTCGGGAGATAGGGGTTTTGGAAAAGGCAATAGCAACCTTAAGACGGGAGCTTAGAATTACCGCCCAGCGGGTAAATCTTTTTGAAAAGGTAAAGATTCCCGAGGCAGAGGAGGGCATACGGCTGATTAAGATTTACCTCGGCGACCAGATGACTAATGCCGTCGGCCGCAGTAAAATCGCCAAAAAGAAAATAGAAGAAGATGTTTTGGAAGGGGCAGCGGCATGATCGTCCCAATGAAAAGGATTACGGTAATCCTGCAGGCAAAAGACGCCGACAGCGCAATGAAGCGGCTGCGTTCGTTGGGAATATTGCATCTGGAGCACCAGGAGGCGCCTCGGGGAAAGAATATCACTGTCCTGCGGGAAGAGGCGGCCGCTGTGAGCAAGGCGTTGGGTGTTTTATCCGAGGCGCAAATACGGGAAAAACCACTTTCGCCGCCCGCCAGGAAGATAAAAATAAAAGACTGGCGTTTTACCGCCGGGCATATTATCGAACTGCGCAAGAGGCTGGATCACCTGCAGGAATATTCCAAAGCCCTTATTAATAATATCGCGCAATGGCAGGGGTGGGGGGACTTTGAGCCGGAAAAGATCATAGCGCTTAAGCGGCAAAATGTCTTTATAAAATTTTATCAGATTCCGGCAAAAGAAATTGCTGTCCTGCCGCAGGGGCTGATCCTTAAGAAAATTTCTCTTAAGGGCGGGGTGGTTAATTGCATGGTTATAATGCGCGAAGATACAGCTCTGCCTTACAAAGAGGCGGCCCTGCCGAAAATGGGCATTAGCCAGATGCGTGCCAAGCTGGCCGAAGATGCCAAGGTAATGCAGTGGCTAAAGAAAGATATTCAAAAACATATCTTCTGCCGCGACGGCCTGGCCAAGGTTAGAGATGCGCTGGAGAGGGAGTTAGAGTTTGAGCAGGCATTAAGCGGCATGGCTAAATTTGATAATATAACTTATCTGGCCGGCTATACCCCTTACGATAAAACAGGGCTGGTTACTACGGCGGCCAGGAGTCAGAGGTGGGGGATCTCCGTGGTTGACCCCTTGCCAGAGGAGAGGGTTCCTACTTTAATCCGCAATCCCCGCTGGGTTTCCATCATCAGCCCGGTTTTTAAGATCATAGAAGTTGTGCCGGGGTACAGGGAATTGGATATCAGCCTCTGGTTTCTTATTTTTTTCTCAATTTTCTTCGGTATCCTCATCGGCGACGCCGGCTACGGGGCGGTGTTTTTTATGATGACCTTTGCAGCACAGTTAAAGCTGGGGGGAAGGGTTAAGCAAAAAGCCATTTTTACCCTCTTTTATATTTTAAGCTCCTGTGCTATTGTCTGGGGGGTATTAAGCGGGACATTTTTCGGCCAGGAGTGGCTGCCGCAGTGGGTGAGGCCGGTTATCCCGGCTTTGCGCAATGACAGGAGTGTGCAGGCATTTTGTTTCCTGCTGGGGGCGCTGCATTTGAGCATAGCGCATTGCTGGAGGGGCATTGTAAAACTGCCCTCTCCGAAAGCCCTGGCTGATGTAGGGTGGGTTCTTATTCTGTGGGGGGCGTATTTTCTGGCAAAGTTACTGATTTTAGCAGATGCCTATCCCTTGCTGGCAAACCGGCTTTTTATCGCCGGAGCGATTTTAGTAGTCTTGTTTACCAACCCCAGAAAAAACCTGCTTAAGGGAGTCGCTGCCGGGATGGGGAATCTTTTACTAAACCTCATCGGTAATTTCACCGACATCGTCTCCTATATCCGGCTTTTTGCAGTGGGACTGGCAACGGTGGCGGTTGCCGATACCTTTAATAAGATGGCTTTTGAGGTAGGGTATAATAGTTTCTTAACCGGGCTTTTTTCTTCTTTAATCCTTTTATTGGGGCATACCTTGAATATTCTGCTTGGGCCGATGGCGATTCTGGTGCACGGGGTAAGGCTTAATGTGCTTGAATTCTGCAACCACCTTGATATAAAATGGAGCGGGTTTGCGTATAATCCTTTACGGGAATCAAGGACAGTTCCCGAAGGAGACTGTCCTTGACATTGAAAGGAGTTAAACACTATGGAGACAACAGGCATACTGGTACAATTTAAAGACTTAGGCCTGGCGGCGTCGTTGGCATTAGCCGCGATAGGCTCGGCAATAGGCACAGGTGTGGCCGGGATGAGCGCGGTGGGCGCCTGGAAAAAGGCTTTTGTTCAGAACAAGGCCGCCTCATTTATGCTGGTGGTGTTTGTCGGCGCCCCGCTTACCCAGACCATCTACGGGATGATTGTGATGACCCGGATGGTTGAGCTGGCAGCTAAGGGAACTTATTTGTGGAGCGTGGGCATATTCTGCGGGCTGGCTATCGGTTTCTCGGCGGTAATGCAGGGCAAGGCCGGGGCGGTTGCCGCCGATGCCATGGGTGAGACCGGCAAGGGATTCGGGAATTATATCGTAGTCTTAGGCGTCATTGAGACCGTTGCCCTGTTTGTAATGGCATTTGCCATGGGGTTATTGGGTAAGTTAGCGGGTTAGTTTTAGGGGCGGTTGGCGCAATTGGTTAGCGCGCCTGATTTACATTCAGGAGGTTACAGGTTCAAGTCCTGTACCGCCCATTAAATTTTATTGCAAATATTCATATTTTAAGTTACAATTAACACCTTGTCTTTTGGGCCCGTGGCCTAGTCTGGTTTATGGCGCCTCCCTGTCACGGAGGAGATCGCGAGTTCAAATCTCGTCGGGCCCGCCAAACCAAAAATCCCTGTAAGTTTTTACGGGGATTTTTGGTTTTATAGATGAGGCTCGTCCGTCCTTCCGCCGCAGAGGCGAGGTTTTTTATTGGATTTAACTGTGAGATTTCGTCATCTCCTTCGTCTATTAAGGCAGGAGGTGGCAGAGATGACTGAACGGGAATTTTGGGGATTTTTGGAGAAACGTTTGGAAGGGGGCAGAGCCCAGCAGGTAATAGGGGTAATAAGCGGTATTAACCCGCAGGCGCAGGCGTACTTAGAGGGGCATGTGCTTCTGCCGAAGGATTATGACAAGCTGTGCGCGGAGGAGATCCTTAAAATGGGGAACTTGCTTCTTCAGAAGGACACCGGCCGCAAGGCTAAGGAGACAATTATGATGATTCTGGCACATCAGCCCTCGGAGATTGCCTTAACCCTGCTTGCCAGATACAACCTTTGCGCTGACAGGGGGCTGGAGATTTTTGCGCAAATGGCGCTGGAAGAATGCACGATGTGGAATGAATAAAAAATGTAAGAGAAAAAATACTTGACACACCTTTTCCTGAATGGTATACTTTTGGCGGAAAGGGGGAAATAGAGATGACTACTGCAATCGTAACTTCAAAGGGGCAGATCGTTATACCTTCCAAAATCCGCCGCAGGCTCAATATAAAAAGAGGAACAAGGCTATATATTGAGGAAAAGGGCGATGAGCTTATCCTGAGAGCAGTTACGCCGGCTTATTTTGAAAAAATTGCCGGTGTTTTGCCAACCAAAGGAAAACTGTCAAAAGCGCTTCTTGAGGAAAGAAAGAAAGATAAAGAAAGAGAGGGTTAACGAATGACCAGAGTCTTAGACGCTCATGGCCTCCTGGTTTTTTTAGAAAAGGAGGCCGGCTATAAAAAGGTTGAGCAGTCTTTTGTTGCGGCAGTAGAAAAAGATAAGTATTTATTAATGAGCTCGGTGAATTTCGGAGAAGTGTATTATATCGTATTACGCGAGTGCGGACAAGATAAAGCTCACGAAATAGAAAAAATAATCAGGACCCTGCCAATTGAAATAATTGATGTAGATATGCAGCTTGCCAGAGAAGCTGCCCGTTTTAAAGCCAATCACAAAATATCTTATGCCGACTGTTTTGCCGCTGCCTTAGCAAAGCTTCATAGAGGGGAGGTCATAACAGGAGATAAAGAGTTTAAAACAGTAGAAAGCGAGATTAAGATTGCCTGGTTATAATCTCGAAAATATCATTGACAATTACCGCATTATAAAGTATATTTAATCTAATTGAGGCATGGAATAATAAGAAGCCGCAGGCTCTGGATAGGAGGTGTTCAGGGCTGTCACAGAGGTTTATAAGCGGGTTTGACAAAAAGGGTCAATGCCGTTTTTTTTGTCATCAATAAGAAAATACTTTTAAAAAGGAGTTAAAGATGATCCTCAAAGCAAAAAAAACCCTATCCTTAGCCTTAGGCCTTACCCTTATCTTTCAACAGCTCGGCTTTGCACAGGTAGCAGTAGACCTGAATATCGCCAGCCACTTAAGTATGATGGGCAACCGGCTGGTTACTGCGGATAAGTTCCGCCCCCCGCAGCTACGCTACTTCTCCTACGATTTAACCAGCGATAACTTCAAGGTTCTCCTGGACAAGGGAGATGCTTTCCTTACGAAGGACGAAGGACGAGAGACGAGGGACGAAAGACCTAAGGCAATCGTCCCTCGTCCCTCTTCTCTCATCCCTCGTAGCGAAGCAGAACTTCAATCCGAGACTAAACAGTTAATGCAATACTTCCTCATCGGCCTAACCCTGCCCAATGATTCCTTCTGGGTAAACCTAAGGCCTGACTCACCGGACAAGGTCATTGACCCCTACTTAGAGCAGACAGACTTAGGCAGGATTATGCTTGAAGCAGACCTGCAACTCAAGAAGGACACTGCCCAACTAACCTCCCCCTCAACCTCGGAAGGCAGGATTTACTGGGATAAGCTCTACAAGAAAGCAGAACAGCTCTATGGCAATGAGGTTACCAGCATCCCTACTTTAACCAGGCCCTGGATTGTGCCGGGGGAGATTATCATACGAGAGACGAGGGATGAGAGACGAGGGATGAATGCTGTCCCTTCGGCGTATATCTACAAGGCTACGCTTAAGGTGATGCTGGAGGAGGATTATTTAAAGGGTCAAAGGTCAAGGGTCAAGGGTCAAGGGGAGAAT
>JAZDPH010000032.1:0-5297 GCA_043797735.1 Candidatus Omnitrophota bacterium
CTTCTCTGGCTGGGCCAGATAATCTCGCAGTTAGGCGACAGGCTTGACCAGATGGCTTTAATCGGGCTGGTCAACCTTAGGATGCCGGGCTCGACTTTGGCCATAGCCAAAATCCTCTCCTTTACCATTATCCCGGTATTCCTGATTGGCCCTATTGCCGGGGTTTATGTTGACCGCTGGGATAGGCGCCGGCTGATGTATGTTTGCGATTTCCTGCGGGCGCTGTTGGTATTGACCATTCCGCTGTTTTTGTTTTACCGGGAGTCGTTTGCCTTTATTTATCTGGTTATATTCGTAGTATTCTCCATCGGCAGGTTTTTTGTCCCGGCAAAGCTCGCCATCGTCCCCGACCTGGTTAAGAAAGAGGATTTATTGATGGCTAATTCCCTGGTGAATACTACGGGGATGATTGCGGCTATCCTCGGCTTCGGCATAAGCGGGCTGCTGGTGGAATGGCTGGGAGCAAAGAGCGCGTTTTACCTGGATGCCTTGAGTTTTCTTTTCTCCGGGACGCTTATTTTTATGATTGCCAAGAAATCCGCCGCTTCTATGAGCCTCAGGAAAGTAAGCAGGGGGATAGTGGAGGTAATCAAGAAGTCCGTATTTCAGGAGATTAAGGAAGGAGTGCTTTATTTTATCCGCAAGAAAGAGATCAGGTTTACCGCCGGGATTATCTTTGTGCTTTGGTCGGCGCTGGGAGCGGTTTATGTAGTTTTAATCGTCTTCGTACAGGAGCAGCTTCAGTCGGTAACCAAGGACCTGGGGCTCTTGATTATGTTTTTGGGCACGGGGTTATTTATCGGTTCGCTGATTTACGGCCGTTTCGGCCAGCGGCTTTCTCACTACAAAGTTATCTTTTCTTCATTGATTTTAAGCGGCATAATGCTGGTTATTTTTTCGCTGTGCATCTCCCGCTACCACAGTTTTAGTATTGCCGCGGTACTTTCTTTGGCCCTGGGGCTCTTGATTGCCCCGATTATGATTGCCTCCAATACTATTATCCACAAGGTAAGCGACAATGAGATGATGGGTAAGATTTTTAGCTCTCTGGAGATAGTGATGCATCTGGGCTTCCTTTTATTTATGTTTATCAGCAGTATCCTGGCGGATAAGTTTTCCAATGTTTACACTCTGGTTGTCGTAGGGTGTATCTTTACCGTGGTGGGGATAGTAGACTTGATTTATCACCGCAAGCTTCCCTGGTTGGATTAAATAAATACACGCTGAACTACGCGGAACATTACGCGGAATTACGCGGAAAAAGATGATTAAGTTGCAAGAGTATACGACGTCAACGGAGAATCGGGCGATAGAGAAGATGCCTTTGCCCGCGCTTGTCTATATTCCTCTGTCCCAGCATATCGGTAAAGCCTGTGCCTCGCTGGTAAATCCCGGGGACGCGCTGCTTACCGGCCAGAAGATCGGATCTGCCGAAAGCCATGTATTCGCCCCGGTTCACTCCTCCATTTCAGGCAAAGTTATCGCCATCCGGGAGTGGCCGCATCCCCTTCTGGGAAAGGCCGAGGCAGTAGTTATTGAGAACGACAATTTAAATAAATTAGCCGGCCCTCAGGTTACCCGGCCGCAGGAGGAGATAAGCAGGCTTTCCGCCGGCCAGATCAGGCAGGCGGTTTTTGAGGCGGGAGTAGCCGGGATGGGCGGGGCAAGTTTCCCCGCGCATATCAAACTTAATCCCCCTGAGCCCGTAGATACACTGCTTATTAACGGCGCCGAATGCGAGCCCTATTTAAACAGCGACAACCGCCTGATGATCGAGAGGGCAAGGGAGATTCTCGCCGGCATAGCCTTAATAGCAAAGTGCGTTGGTGCCAAAACTATTTATATCGCC
This sequence comes from Candidatus Omnitrophota bacterium, assembly GCA_043797735.1. Classification (GTDB taxonomy): domain Bacteria; phylum Omnitrophota; class Gorgyraeia; order Gygaellales; family Profunditerraquicolaceae; genus BS750m-G77. Next base: position 1,850 of record JAZDPH010000032.1, read on the forward strand.
GTTGAAGAAAATAAGCCCGCAGCGCTTAAGGCCTTCCAGCATCAGGCCCCGGGCGCCGCTTATAAGCTGCATATCCTGAAATCCGAATATCCGCAGGGCGGAGAAAGGCAGCTGATTAAAAATATCCTGAAGCGCGAAGTGCCCGCAGGGAAGCTTCCCTTTGACGTGGGGGTCCTGGTTCACAATGTGGCTACGGTCTATGCGATCTACGAAGCGGTATATTTGGGCAAGCCGTTATACGAAAGGGTGGTAACGGTCAGCGGCGACTGCCTTGCTAACCCCGCGAATTTACTGGTGCGCATCGGCACGCCGATAAAAGAGTTGATTGCCCGCTGCGGGCCGTTAAAAAAACAGCCGCAGAAGATAATCTGCGGCGGCCCGATGATGGGTGTTGCCCAATACAGCCAGGATACCCCGGTGATTAAATCTACCAACGGCGTAATCTTGTTATCCGAGAGCGCGGTCAAGCCGATAGAGGATGAGTTTTGTATTCGCTGCGGCCGCTGTGTGGAATATTGCCCGGCAGGGCTTATGCCCTGCCTGATAACTATGGCCGTGGAAAAAGAAAAGTGGGATTTAGCTAAAAGCTACGGCTGCCTTGAGTGTATGGAGTGCGGGCTCTGTAGTTACGTCTGCCCGCAGGAAAGAAATATGGTGCAGAAATTAAAAGACGCCAAAGCAAGGAGTTCGCGATGAAGGAAGTGGCCAGGTACGGTTTAATATTGGGGCTGATTTGTTTTCTTTCCAGCGCGATATTAGCGGTGGTCAACGGCTTCACCGAGCCGCAGATTAAACTTCAGAAGGAAAGCCAGGAGAAGGCGGCGTTAGAAAAGGTTTTTCCCGATGCCGCCGGATTTAAGCCGGTTACACAGGACGATAAAATCATTTATTACAGGGCTTATGATAAAGCGGATAAGCTAATCGGGTTCGTAGTCAAGTCCGAGGGCAAGGGGTATTCTTCGCCTATTGAATCGCTGGCAGGGCTTGACCTTAAGTTAAACATCACCGACGTTAAGGTCATTTCGCAGAATGAGACCCCGGGGTTAGGCACGAGAGTAGCAGGGGAGGAGTTCCTTAGCCAATTCAAGGGCAAATCCCCGGCCGGCCTTGGGCAGATAGATGCCATAACCGGCTCAACTATTTCATCCAAAGCAGTCATAGATTCAATAAAAGAAACTATTTCATCCCTACAGGGGCAGCTAATCCGGGAGATAGAGAATGCCGAATAGATTAATCGTTGATGCTTCTCCGCACATACACAGCCATGAATTAACTCCCCGGATAATGTGGGTGGTGCTCTTAGCGCTTCTGCCTTCGGCAATAGCCGGCGTCATTATCTTCGGCCTGCCGGCGCTAAAGGTTATAGTTGTCTCCGTATTAAGCTGCGTATTGGCCGAGGCAATAATCCAGAAATTAACCCATAAACGCGTAACTATCAGCGACGGCTCCGCGGCCCTTACCGGAATCCTGCTGGCCTTTAATCTTCCGTCGGGCGTTCCTTTATGGATGCCCTTTGCCGGCGGAGTTTTTGCCATTGCCATCGTCAAACAGGCATTCGGAGGGCTGGGGCTTAATATTTTTAACCCGGCTTTGGCGGCAAGGGCTTTTCTTATGGCCTCCTGGCCGCAGCATATGACTAATTTCGTCAAGCCGTTTAGCTCGGGGGTTGATGCCGTAACAGCCGCCACCCCGCTTAATATGATTAAGGAGGGCAAGGCGCAGGAGCTGGCGCAGTTAGGGCTTTCTTACTGGGATATGTTTTTAGGCAAACGCGGCGGCTGTATCGGCGAGGTTTGCATACTAATGCTATTGTTGGGGGCGGTTTATCTATTATGGCGGGGGTATATCTGGTTTCAGGCGCCGGCAAGTTTCGTATTGAGCTTGGGGTTATTAAGCTGGGTTTTCGGGGCGCAGGGGTTTTTAAAGGGGGACTTTCTTTTTAGTATTTTATCAGGGGGCTTGATCCTGGGCGCGTTTTATATGGCTACGGATTACGTTACCACGCCGCTGACCAAAAAAGGGCAGCTTGTTTTCGGGCTTGGCTGCGGGGTGATTACCTTTGTTATCCGCCGCTTCGGCGGGTATCCGGAGGGGGTCTGTTACTCCATCTTGATCATGAACGCCTTTGTGCCTTTGATTGACCGGCACGTACGCCCGAGGATTTACGGATTAAAAAAATGAAGTTACTCAAGGAGTTCACCAAAGGTATTACGGTTGAGAATCCTACATTCGCGTTGGTCTTGGGCTTATGCCCGACGCTGGCGGTCTCCACGTCGCTGGTTAACGCCGTCGGGATGGGGGCGGCGGCGACATTCGTTTTGCTGGGGTCAAATACCATAGTTTCATCAGTGAGGCGTTTTATCCCGCAGCGGATACGCCTGCCGGCATTCATCCTTATTATCGCCACCTTTGTTACCATCAGCGAGATGCTGATGAAGGCATATTTTCCGGCGTTAGATAAATCCCTGGGTATTTTTGTCCCCTTGATTGTGGTCAACTGCATTATTCTGGCAAGGGCCGAGGCATTTGCCTCCAGGAACCCGGTTTTGCCCTCGCTTTTTGATGCCTTAGGCATAGGCGCCGGGTTTACTATCGCGCTGGTTTGCATTGCTTTTGTGCGTGAGGCGCTGGGGGCCGGCAGTATTGCAGGCGTAAAACTCCTGTCAGGATTTGAGCCTGTAACTATGTTTATACTTGCCCCGGGAGCGCTGTTGACCTTAGGCCTATTAATCGGCCTGGTGAATTTAATCAGAATAAAAAAAGGCAAGGCGGCTTTGAAGAAGGGAGGTTGTTGTAACTAATGGACCCGGCTAAGATTTTTGCTATTGCCATCAGCATGGTCTTCGTCAACAATTTTATCCTTTCTAAGTTTCTGGGGCTCTGCCCGTTCCTCGGCGTCTCCCGGGAGAGCAAATCCGCCCTTTCAATGGGCTTTGCGGTGCTCTTTGTGATGACCAGCTCCGCGATAATTACCTGGCTTCTATACAATTTTATTTTACTTCCCTTTAATATGGGGTATTTAAGGACGATAACCTTTATTTTGGTTATCGCCAGCTTTGTGCAGTTTATTGAGATGGTCATCCGTAAGAGTTCGCCTGCGCTTTATAAAAGCCTGGGGATTTACCTTCCTTTAATTACCACCAATTGCGCGGTGCTCGGCGTGGCCATACTCAACGCGGATGATTTCTTCTCCGGCGCCCAGGCGCTGGCAGGGAGTTTTATCTATTCCGTATCCCAGGCATTTTTTGCCGGCGTCGGATTTATGCTGGCGTTAATTCTTATGTCCGGCATCAGGGAGCGACTTGAGCTTGCGGAGGTTCCCGAGAGCCTGCAGGGCATCCCTGTGGCATTTCTGGTGGCCTCGCTTATGAGCCTGGCCTTTATGGGTTTTAGCGGTTTCGGCTTAAGATAAATTATGGATATTTTAATACCGGTTTTGACTTTAACG
>JAZDPH010000033.1:0-4162 GCA_043797735.1 Candidatus Omnitrophota bacterium
CTTGCGGAGGTTCCCGAGAGCCTGCAGGGCATCCCTGTGGCATTTCTGGTGGCCTCGCTTATGAGCCTGGCCTTTATGGGTTTTAGCGGTTTCGGCTTAAGATAAATTATGGATATTTTAATACCGGTTTTGACTTTAACGGGGTTGGGGCTGGCATTTGGGGCGGGCCTGGCAATAGCGGCAAAAAGATTCCGCGTAGTTACTGACTCGCGCATTGAGAAGGTGCTTAAGAAACTCCCCGGGGTAAACTGCGGCGCCTGCGGCATGGGCGGATGTATGGGTTTTGCCGAGGGGTTAGTCGGCGGGAAATGCTCGGTGGAGCAGTGTGTGGTTGCCAAGGAAGAAGCGCGCAAAGAGATCGCGGCTATATTAGGCGTTGAAGAGAAGGAGAGGGTCAAGGCTGCGGCGGTACTGCATTGTAACGGCGGAAATAGCAGGGTTAAGGATAAGTTTGACTACCGCGGCCCGAAGGAATGTATTGCCGCCAACCTCTTGATGCAGGGGCCAAAGGAGTGCGTTTACGGCTGTATCGGTTTCGGTACCTGCGCCCGCGTCTGTCCGTTCGGGGCGATCACCATGAACCAGGAGTGCCTGCCGGTAGTAGATATGGATAAATGCAAGGCCTGCAATAAATGCGTGCTGGCCTGTCCTAAGAAATTATTTACTCTCTTGCCGGTAAAACACAACGTATTCATCGCCTGTAACTGTCCTGATTCAGCCAGGGATACCAAAGCCGTATGTCCTGTCGGCTGTATCGCTTGCCGTTTATGCGAGAAGGCCTGCAAGCATGAGGCGATACATGTTATAGACAACCTGGCGGTAATAGATTATAATAAATGTACTTCCTGCGGCGACTGTGTCAGGGCCTGTCCGGTAAAGTGTATAGTTTTTAGGAGAGAGGGGAAGAAATGAATATAGCGGTTTTTGCTTCAGGCAGAGGGACGAATTTTGCGGCAATAATAAAGGCGGTTGGCTCCGGCAGGATTAAAGCGAAGATAGCGCTTTTAGTATGCGATAACCCCAAAGCCCGGGCGATAGAGCTGGCAAAAAAAGCCGGCATAAGAGCAGCCCTGATAGAAAAAAATGATTTTCCCGTCCGGCTCCTTAAGGAATGCAGGATAGATTTGATTGTGCTGGCCGGTTTTATGCGCCTGCTTTCCGCTGAATTTGTGCGCCGGTACAAGGGCAGGATTATGAATATTCATCCGTCCTTATTGCCGGCCTTTAAGGGGACGCAGGGGATAAAGGATGCTTTTGATTACGGGGCAAAAGTTACCGGTGTTACCGTGCATTTCGTGGATGAGAAGCTTGACCACGGCCCGATAATTTTACAGGCTGCGCTCCAGATAAGGCGCGGCGACACTCTTGCTTGTCTTCAAGAAAGAATTCACAGAATAGAGCATAAGCTTTATCCGGAAGCAATAAAATTATTCACATCGGGGAAATTAAAGATAAAAGGCAGGAAGGTGGTAATAACCGCTATTTCTTAGGCTCCTCCAGTATCTGCTCCCGCTTGAGCCTGATTTTCTCGGCGCTAAGCAGGTTTTCCAGCTCCAACGTAGAGAATCCCGTAAAATTATAAATCTTGAGGGTGTGTTCCGCAATCTTGCGGACCTCCTGGTCAATATCGGCGTTAGTTTCTGTATCCGGCCTCTGGAACTTTAATTTTACGCGGTAGGCGATCTGCAAGGGGATGAACTCCTCCATGGTTATGTCTTTATAAGCCAGAAACAGCCCTTCTTTGTCGTCAAAGGCCTCGGGGGAAAGGTAGCTTTCGGTTATGCTGCGGCGCTGGTATTCATCCCAGGAGATATACCCGTAAGAGACTTTCTTTAGGTCTTTGCAATAGATCGTCTGTTTTGAGACTATCCCGTTTTTGATATCCGCGGTAACGATAACACAGAATTCCGGTTCGCTCCCGTCGGAGCGCTCCATGCTGAAGAGCACGCGGCGGGTTACCTTCCAGATGTTGTTTATTTTCTCCATCACCTCTTTATTGTAGCCGTATTCCTGAGAATTTTCCTTTTCCGGAATGGCCTTAATGGCGTATTTGACCGTCAGGGAGCTGTCTTTAAGCCCGGAGTCGCTGTCTTTTATTTCAAACTTCTCAATGAATTTTTCCGGCTTATCTTTTTTCTCAAGGATGTTTTCAACGGGCAGGTAGACCCAGAGGGTATGGCCGAAGAGTTTGGCTCTTGCGTCTATGCCGTATTCTTCTTTAGAGATGTCGCAAATGGCCTGGGCTATATCTTCTCTCTGGAAGGAGGGCTCGATAGAGGAGGAGCAGCCGAGCGATACCAGAGTTATAAGGATGAGGCTATTTAGGGCGGCTCTTGCCGAATTCTTTAAAGATAGCCTCAATTTCGTCATAATTAAGCTCTTGTTTTTTGACTAATTCCCGGGCGAGGCGCTCAAGCAGGGGTTCTTCTTTGCGCAGGAGTTCTTCTACTTCCTTAAGGCAGCCTTGTAATATCTCCTGGACGTCGTTATCCAGGCGGCCTTTCATCTCTTCGGACATGATCGGGTTATTGAAGGCATCGCCGGGCAGGCCGTGGAAATTACCGATAATCCCCGATTTCCCCATGCCCCAGCGCCAGACCATATTATGGGCGATAGCGATGGCCGCTTTGAAGTCAGATTCCACCCCGCCGGTAGTAAAGCCCATCTTTATTTTTTCCGCCGCGTAAGCCCCCAGGCAGGTCTTTATGTCCCCTAAGAAATGGTTCTTATCATGGATGAATATCTCTTCTTTCTCCGGCGTCCAGGTAGCCCCGCCGGTATAGCCGCGCGGAGTAATGGTAATCTTAAAGACGTCCTGGGAGGGAACCAATAAATATGTAATAATGGCGTGGCCTACTTCGTGGTAGGCGGTATGTATTTTTTCCTTATCGCTTAGTCTTATCCTGCGCTTAATCCCCAAGGCGATCCTCTCCCGCGCCTCATCAATTTCTTTCATGGAGATGATGTCCTTTTTATTGCGTATCGTAATCAACGCCGCCTCCCTGACGATATTGGAGATATCGGCGGGGCTCTGGCCCACGGTAATGCGCGCAAGCCGGTCAAGTTTTACATCTTCGTGGTTGTACTTGACTTTTTTGAGGTAATATTCGAATAACTTCTGGCGGTCCTCCAGGTTAGGTTTATCTACAAAGATCTTTCGGTCGAATCTGCCCGGCCTAAGCAGCGCCGGATCGAGGAATTTTTCCGGGGCATTGGTAGCGCCGATAATGACGATATTGTGGTCTTTTTCTTTTAGCCCGTCCATTTCAACCAGCAGCTGATTGACGGTGGTGTTTGCCTCGGTCTGCCCGCCAAAACCGCGGTCCACCGAGCGCTGGGCGCCTACGGCGTCTATCTCGTCTATAAAGATAATACAGCCGCCTTCAAACTCTGCCAGCCGCTGCGCCTGTTTAAAGAGGCTGCGGACTCTGCCTGCGCCGACGCCGACAAACATCTCTACAAACTCCGAACCCGACATAGCGATAAAGGGGAGTTTTGCTTCCGTGGCAATGGCCTTAGCCAGATAGGTCTTGCCGCAGCCGGGAGGCCCGAGCATCAGGATGCCCCTTAATATCTTGCCTCCGATGCGCTGGAGATCCGCGCGGTCTTTGACTAATTTGACTACTTCAAGCGCCTCTTCCTTTGCCTCGTCCATCCCGATAACGTCGTTCCAGGTTATCCCTAATTGCTCCCCGGAAACAGATTGTTTTCTCTTTTGGGTAAATGACTGTGCCCCGCGTTTAAAATAGAGCCAGTACATCATAAAGGTATAAATAGTGCCGAAGATTAATGCCATTATCATCTGCAGGTACAACTGCAGGGGCATCATCGCCATCTGCGACTCTTTAAGGTAGGAGTCCGCATTATTCCATGCCTGTATGCCTTTTGTGATGAAGATAACCAGGGAGATACCCAACAGGCCCAAGCCGGAGATAATCAGGACTTTAATCCAGTGCAATCCCCAGTAAAGTTTGACTTTTTTCCAGTTCATATAATGAGCACATAACTTATGAACACGCTTAGTGTGAGTAAGTTATTGTGCGAATTACCCCCGCAGTTTCGTTTTTTTTTTCAGGATGCGGAAAAAAAAAGGACGGGGGGGGTTTTATCAATATTTTTTGATAAAAAATTAACCTATAAAAAAAGCCACCGCAAAACATTT
>JAZDPH010000041.1:0-4199 GCA_043797735.1 Candidatus Omnitrophota bacterium
CACAGGAACCGGGGAATATTTAAGTATTTCTCTTCTTATCTTTTTTAAATCTCCTCCGGTGCTCAAGTCCATTACCGCATCTGAACCGTATTTTACTGCCGCCTCTAATTTCTTAAGCTCTTCGGTAATGTCGGGCTTATCACTGGATGTGCCGATGTTGGCATTTATTTTAGTGCGCAGGCCAAAGCCTATGCCGCAGGGTTTTTTTAAATTATGTTTCTTGTTCTTAGGTATTACAACTTTACCTTCTTTAAGGCGCTTACGGATATCTATACTGGATACGCCTTCATTACCGGCAATCCGTTTCATTAATGGCGTTGTTATATTACTCTTTGCCTGTTCCAGTAAGGTCATCTGAGTTTAACTCCTTTAGCTGCCGATTGAAATCTTTAGCCGCAAGCGCGGCATTATTTGCACGTAGTATTGCGCCGCAAACAGCAACCCTTCTTATTCCGAGGCTAAAAGCCTGCCCGAGATTATTCGCGGTGATGCCGCCGACAGCAAAAAGCGGTATATTTATTTTGCGGCTTACCGCTCTAATCAAGGCAGGTTCAATCATTTTTCTTCTTAGCCGTTTGGTCCGGCTTGCAAAAAGCGGGCCCATCCCGATGTAATCTACGCCTTCTTTTTCTGCCTGCATCGCCTGCCTCAAATTATGGCAGGATTTTCCGATGATGCTTTGGCTCCCCAGCATTCGCCTGGCGGCTTTTACCGGCAAATCCCCCTGCCCCAAGTGTACCCCGTCGGCATGGCAGATTTTTGCGATATCGGGATAGTCGTTGACCAGGAATAATTTCGCGCTGTTTAAAAATATCCCGCGTAATGCCAGCGCCTCTTTTAAAATCACCCTCTTCTTTGAATGCTTATCCCGCAGTTGTATTATGTCAATGGGCGCCTGCCGCAGCTTTTTCGCTATCCGGCCAAGCCCGGCGGGCTTAGCTATTTGGCTGTCAATGATCAGATAAAGCCGAGATTTTTTTAATAACTTTTTTTTCGGTTTCATAAATAGCGTATCTTATTTTTTTAAACTCTTTGGCAGGATTGGCGGAAAATAGCTTGGAAAACTCCTCCAGCACCCTGGCCGATTCCTTGCAGCGCTGGATATTCGCAAAGAAGATGTCGCCGACGCCGCCTCTTTTTAATTCATTCGCGTAAATATCCCTGCCGATATCTTTGGAGCTGTCTCTGGCCTGTATAAACTGCCGCAAAGAATACGGCAGGTGTCGCGCTGCGGTATCGATATTGTGGCGTATCCGTTTCAGCTGGCCGGTTAGCCCGCGGTCATCAAGCATAAACCTGGCTATCTCTTCACAGACACGCAACCCTTCTTTGGCGCGGTTAATATTGGCGTCGATGATTCGATTAACAGATTTTTTCAATATTTCTTTTAATAATTTTTGTTTTAAAATAGTTTTCGGCAATTTTTTTTATCAAATTAGTAGTGGAACGCCCTTTTGCCAATTTTAAGGCCAATACTTTCCCGCCGCAGGCCCTGACAAAACTCCCCCCCACTATATCATTCTTGTCCCAATCCGCCCCCTTGATGAGCACATCGGGTACAATTAATTTTATAAGCTCAGCAGGGGTCTTACGGGTAAAACTCGTTACATAATCTACGGATGCAAGGGCGGCGACCAGGCTCATCCTGTCTTTTTGGCTTACGATAGGCCTGTGGCGGCCTTTTATTCTTCTTACCGAGCTGTCGCTATTAAGGGCAACCACAAGAATATCGCCTTTACGCTTGGCCTCCTGCAGGTATTTGGCATGGCCGTAATGAATCAAGTCAAAACAACCGTTGGTAAAAACTATTCTTTTACCCTTCTTTTTAAGCCCGGCGATAATTTTTTTTAAGGCCGCGGGCTTTTTTATTTTGTCTCGGAACAAAGCTCCTGCTCTATCAGTTCGCATAAAATATGCCCTATGGTAATATGTGCCTCCTGAATTCTGGCGGTTACCTCCGAAGGCACCAACAAGGATAAATCTGCCGCCTTTGCCAGCTCTGTGCCGCTTTTACCGGTAAGTACAACCGTCTTTATCCCCATTTTTTTTGCCTGCTTTAACCCCAGGACAACGTTTTTTGCCTTGCCGCTGGTAGAAATACCGATTGCTATATCATTCTTCTTGCCCAGCGCCTCGATTTGTTTTGAAAAAATTATCTCATAGCCGTAATCATTGGCTAATGAAGTAATGACAGAGGTGTTTACAGTAAGAGATATTGCCGCAAGGGCGGTACGATCCTTTTTAAACCTTCCCACAAGTTCTGCCGCAATATGCTGGCTGTCTGCGGCAGAGCCGCCGTTTCCAAAAATAATAACCTTGCCGTTTTTTCTTAAGGCCTCGATGATAAGCTCGGCAATCTCCACAATCCTGCCTAATTCGGTGCGCAGCAACTCTTCCTTAACGTGTATGCTTTCGCAAAAAATATCCTTTATCCTGTCTCTCATAATTCTCCTGCCTTTTTAGTTTGAATCTGTGAAATCATGTTATATTCTTTAGTTTTATTAACCAAAAAAGACCCTCGCCGTTTCATAAAGTTCCATATCTACGGTTTTTAAAGTGCCTACTGCTTCCTCCAGCGCAACATCGACAATCTTGTTTCCGGCAAGAGCAACCATCCTGCCGAACTTGCCGCTCTTTACCAGCTCAACCGCTCTTACCCCAAACCTTGTGCCCAATACCCTGTCGAATGCGCTGGGCGAGCCTCCCCTCTGAAGATGGCCTAATACGCTTACTCGTGTTTCATAACCGGTCAATTTTTGAATTTCTCCTGCCAGCTCTTCGGCAATGCCGCCTAAACGCACATGGCCGAATTGATCTAGTTTCTGCTCCTGCAGCACCATCTTCCCCTCTTTGAATTTCGCCCCCTCGGCAACGGCCACTATGCTAAAAGGCTTGTCGCGGTTATGCCTTTTTTTAATAAAGGCGCAAACCTCCTCAATATCAATAGGCATCTCGGGAATAAGAATTACATCTGCCCCGCCGGCTATACCGGCCTGCGTGGCAATCCAGCCGGCATGCCTGCCCATTATCTCCACCACGATAACCCGATGATGGCTCTCGGCGGTGGTATGCAGGCGGTCAATGGCCTCCATGGCTATATTTACCGCGGTATCAAACCCGAAGGTATAGTCGGTGCTGGAAAGGTCATTATCAATTGTCTTGGGGACACCCACGATATTAGGTATGCCGTCTTTGGTTAATTTTGCGGCGGCGCCCAACGTATCATCGCCGCCCACGGCAATCAAGGCATCTAGTTTGAGTTTCTTAAAGTTTTCCTTTAGTTTGGCAAGATCGCCCTCTTTCTTGTAGGGATTGGTCCTGCTCGTCCCTAGTATCGTGCCGCCCCGGCATAAAATCCCCGAGATGGCGCCAAGGTCAAGATTGAGTATATCCGGTTCGATCAATCCCTTCCAGCCGTCCTTAATCCCCACCACTTCATCGCCTTCATTAATGGCCTTTCTAACCACTGCCCTGATTACCGGGTTTAACCCCGGGCAATCACCACCACCTGTAAGTATTCCGAACTTTGACATATGATTCTCCTTTGTGTCCTCTATCCCAACTCGTAAGATATGCCGAAATTCTCTTCGATCCCCTTTCGGGGACGTCGCTTTCGCTCCAGCATTTTCGGCATACTCGTCGGGATAAGTTCGGTCATAAACTTATGTTCGTTTCACTCCATAAGTTTAGACCTCACTTATGCTCTGCCATAGCCGCTAAACGGAATTGCGGGCTCTTGAGCCTCCGGTTCTTTTTTCTTTTTATCCTTATCTTCCCTGGAGATAATCTTTGCTACATGAATTTTGATAATAATCTGCTCATCAATGCCTAAGACCTCCTGGAGTTTAGCCCTGGTTATCTCCTGCAGGCGCGCAGTCAGCTCCGGGATATTTGCCTCCGACTTTAAGACCACCCGTAAATCCACCACAATAGCCCCTTTTTTGGTCGCAATTACGTCGGGCCTCAGTTCTTTTATCTGGGGGAGCGCCACAGCTATCCTTCTGATTAAATCCTCAACTGCCGAAAGGGAGATTGAAACCTCCCCGGAGGAAGTATTGAAGGCGATTGTTTTTTCGCGCTGAAACCGCCCCAAAATTAACTGCGCAAAGGAAAAACTTACCAGAATAAGCAAAAGCCCGACCAGGCCGAGAATTATCCTGGAGTTTGCGCTGTCTTGGGTAAGAATCAGCAGGTCTATA
>JAZDPH010000042.1:0-27842 GCA_043797735.1 Candidatus Omnitrophota bacterium
CAGCTGTGCGGACAGTAACAGTATCATTGGCATTAACGGTAAAGCTGTAAGCTTTGATTTGGGTAAAAGAGCCGATTGTGCCGGCAACTGTCTGGCCAAAAGTAAGCGCTGTGGCGCTGCCAGGGTTGTTAACCCGCTGGAGGCTTAAAGAGTAGGTGCCGGTGCCGTTACGGCTGTAATCAGTAATTATAAGGCAGGCTTTCCCGGCAGTGGTAATTTTCTTGGTAAGGCTGCCGCTTGATGAGTAGCCTACTAATGTGCCGGTTGAATCGTAGAGTTCAATATATGGGCCAAAGGCGCCTGAAGTTGTCTGAGTAGCAGCTGTGCGGACAGTAACAGTGTCATTGGCATTAACGGTAAAGCTGTAAGTTTTGATTTGGGTAAAAGAGCCGATTGTGCCGGAAACTGTCTGGCCAAAAGTAAGCGCGGTGGCATTAGCTGGGTTGTTAAGGAGCTGCAGGCTTAAAGAGTAAGCGCCGGTAGCAGTATTACCATAATCCCTAATTACAATCTTAAAAGTACCAGTGGCGGCCAAAGTAGAATCAAGCCTGCCTGAAGTTGAATAAGTAATACGCGTGCCGGAAGGATTGAACAATTCTGCACAGGCATTCAAACTACCGCTAGTCTCAGCAAAACGCACTGTTATTTTATCTGTGCTTGTCCCGCTAAAGGTAAACTCGTCTTTCTCACCTGAGGCGTCAATAGAGCCTGAAACTGTCTGGCCATAGGTTATACTAACCGCCTGAGCAAATACAGGAGAAATATAGATTAAGCATAAGCTTAATAGAATAACAACCAGTCCTGTAATTTTAAATAATTTAATCATATCCTGCTTCATCTACCCTACCAGTCTCTCTGGTGCGTCAGGGTCATGTCCAGGAAGGTGCGCAGCCTGCGGGAACGGGTCGGGTGTTTCAGTTTTTTCAGCGCCTTGGCCTCAATCTGGCGCACGCGCTCGCGGGTAACCTTAAAGACATTGCCTACCTCTTCAAGGGTGCGCGGGGCGCCGTCTTGCATCCCGAAACGAAGCACCAGTATCTTTCTTTCGCGCTCAGTAAGAGTAGCAAGCGCGGAGCTCATCTCCTCCTTAAGCATCCCATGCACCGTCTCATTCGCGGGGGAGACCGCTTTTTTATCCTGTATGAAATCCCCGAAGTGAGTGTCCCCCTCATCCCCGATAGGCGTCTGCAGGGAAATCGGCTCCTGGGCAATCTTTAGAATAGATTTTACCTTCGCCTGGGGCATCCTCATCTTGTAAGAGATCTCTTCGGGTATGGGCTCCCTGCCGTTTTCCTGAACGAAGATGCGCGAAAAACGTATTATCTTATTAATGGTCTCGGTCATATGCACCGGGATCCTGATGGTACGGGCCTGGTCGGCGATGGAACGGGTTATCGCCTGCCTGATCCACCAGGTGGCATAAGTGGAAAACTTATATCCCCGCCGGTATTCAAACTTCTCCACCGCGCGCATCAGCCCGATATTGCCCTCCTGTATCAGGTCCAGAAAAGACAAGCCCCTGTTGGTGTATTTCTTCGCGATGCTCACCACCAGCCTCAAATTCGCCTCCACAAGTTTTTTCTTGGCGCGGCTAAACCTCAAGTGTGCCGCCTTAATAATTCTGCCCTGTTCTTTTACTATGCGATATGGCTGGCCAAGCTGTTTTAATATCTCCTCTTTTCTTTTAGGATTTTCTCTGCCCTTACGCCCCGCATAGTCTGACTCCTTTACCAGCCTGTTAAGCTTGCGCACGGCAGTTTCAATTACGGCGGTGGTAAAATTAAGCTGCAGCAATAACTCCATTGTTTTTGCGCTGCTGCGGGAGCCCTTCAGGCGCCTGACAACCCTTTTTATTTTAGCGAAGGTATTATTTTTTCTTGTCTTGATGTCCTCTCTGGCCACCTCTTCGGCGTTTAATCTTTCCTCTAAAACATCATTGGCGACAGAAAGCATGTGATTATGCACGAACCTGCTAACCAACGCCGTCTTTTTAAACTTCTCCTCCGCATCCTCTATTCTTTTTGCCAGGTCTACCTCTTCTTCCCGGGAAAGAAGCGAAATGGACCCCATCTGCTTAAGGTACATTTTTACCGGGTCATCCAAAGGCAGAGAAGGCTCCCGGACTTTTAACGGCTCGCTTGAATCATCCTGCTTTGACTCCTGCTCCTGTTTTAGCGAAGGCCGCTCTTCTCGCGGCCTTTCCCCCTCCTCGACAACTTGTATATTCTCATTCTCCAGGGCTTGAAACAGGCGGTCAATCTCCTCCGAAGAGTTCAATTCCTCCGGAAGCATATCGTTTACCTCATCATAAGTAAGGTAACCCTTACGCCTGCCCAAGGCAATAATCTTCTCCATATCCCTCTTGGTATGCTCTTTTTGCTTAATCTCTTTTTTGGCCTTTTCTTTCATTTGGTCTTTCACCTCGTTTTCAATAAAGAGTTAAATTCCTCGGTAAGCCTCTTTAGCCCCTCTTCATCCTTGGAATCCTGGGCGCGCTTTATCTCTTCATGCAGGCGCTGCCTGGTTAATTTTATTTTCTCCTCCCTCATCCTTAAGAGGCAATCCTCTACCAATTTTTCCGTATTTTGCTGCGATAATGCGTCGGGCAGGAAAACCGACTCGCATACTATCTGCGAAATACCATCATCCCCGAAATAACTCAATAATGACCTGGCTGAAACCTCTTTGCCTGATTCGGCAAAGTTAAAACACAAAGAAACCAGCTTTGAAACCTTCTCGTCCATAAAATCCGCGGGGTTAAGCCGCTGCCGTATGTAACCAATAATCTCTGACTCCCGCAGCATAAGCGCAATCAACATTTTCTCCGCCGGGCTGGCATTTAACACCTTTTTTTGAGGAAGCGGCCGGCTATCCCTCGGATACTCGGGAGCCTTTTTTACCCTCTTTGCCTCCTGCAATAATGCCTCTTCCCTTATATCCAATTCCTGCGCCAGCTGCCTGACGTATTCCGAGCGCAGGACGGCATTTTTAAATTTATATATTGTGCTCAACATCTCCTGCGAAATCATCGCCTTTCCCTGCGGGCTTCCGGCGTTATGGCGCGATTTCATTACTGCTAATTTATAATCAAATAACCCAAGAGCTGCGGCTATTTTTTCCCTAAAAGGCCCGATGCCGTATTTGCGCACGAAAGAATCGGGGTCAAAGCCGAGAGGAAGGCAAACTATTTTAACCTCCATCTCCTCTTCAATAAAAATATCCAGGCTTCTTAACATCGCCAGCTGCCCGGCGTTATCGGCATCATAGACCATCACCACATTATGGGTATATCTTCTTAAGATCCTGGCCTGTTCAGAGGTAAGCGCTGTGCCCGAAGAGGCAACGATGTTTTTTACCCCCTCCTGATAGGGAAGGATAAAATCCAGATAGCCCTCAACAATAACCGCAAAGTCTTCCTTCCTTATGCTGTCCTTGGAAAAGTTTAAACCGTAGAGGTTTCTTCCCTTTATGTATACGGACGTCTCGGGAGAATTCATATATTTCGGCTGTGTATTATCCTCACCGGCCTGGTTCGGTTCAGGCAGCGCCCTGGCGCCGAAACCGACAACGCGCGGCCTGGTATCAACCAGCGGAAAGATAATGCGCCCGCGGAACCGGTCGTAAAACCCCCCGCCCTGCCTTGAGAGAACAAGCCCTGCCTTTTCAATCAAGGAAAGGCTAAAGTTATTTGCCCGCAGATAGTTCATCAGCGCATCCCAGCCGCCGGGCGCCAGCCCCAGCTTGAATAATTTTATTGACTCCTCTTTTACGCCCCGCTTTAATAGATAATTCTTCGCTCCTGAACCTACGGGAGAATTCAGGTTAGCGGCGTAAAATGAAGCGGCTAATTCGTTTATCTTATAGATCTGGGTAACCGGATTCTCGCCATTATAACCCTGGGCCTTGGCCTGCGGTAAAACTACGCCCGCCTTGGCGGCCAGGGCCTCCACCGCCTCGGGAAATTCCATCCGCTCATGCCGCATCAGAAACTTGAATACATTCCCAGACTCTCCACAGCCGAAACAATGATAAATTTGGCGCTCCGGAGAAACCATAAAAGACGGAGTCTTCTCATGATGAAAGGGGCAGCAGGCCTTAAAATTCCTTCCGGCGCGTTTAAGCGGGATGTAGCCGGAGATAACCTCCGCTATATCAATACGGTTTAAAATATCTTCTAAGATATCTTCTGGGATAAGTCCTGGCATCAAGAGATTATTTTAGTTATTATTGTCTTTTGAACCTGCTAAATCCTGAGCAGTTGATGGTCTGGAAAGTCTCTTCTTTTTCTATCCTGTCCAAAAGAAGATTTAGGCCCAAGGTATCGCTGGAGATGTGCCCGGCAATAACTACGTTGAGATTGGCATCCTTTACTTTTTTGAAATGCTCTTCGCCCATATGCATGGAAACAAGGGTCCTGACTCCTGCCTTATAAAGCTTATCGAATACGTTGATGGGGCCGGATGTCCCTCCGGTCATCTCAATCAAGACCTTGCCGATGCTCCTTTTAGGGCTGCCTAAAATTATGCGCGGGCCGCAGGAATTACTCTTTGCTTTCCGGTATTCGGGCTCTTCCAGCAGGAGATCAATAATATCCTGCAACAGGCGGGGCTTCTTCTTGTTTATCAGCTTACGCACATAGCAGAAGGCGTGGTTATCCGCCGGGGTATGGATACAGATAAAAGGCAAATCCAGAAGACGGGCAGCATCTACGGGCCGGGTGTGGTTTTGCGGCAGGATCCGCCTTTCTACCTGGCGCATTCTTTCATCCAGCAGTTCCTGCGCCATAGCCCTATCCATCCCTATTCCTGTCAAAAGATCAACCTGTACCTGCATTACTTCAGCCAGCCGCGCGAAAGCTCTGCCTTCCGGATGATGCGCAACAACCAAGTCCAACCCGCCCTTCTGGCGGATTCTATCAGCAAGAAGAAGTTCGGCAACCTCAATATCTATCCCGACCAGAATCTTTCTTACCTCTGTATCGGCCCTGCCGTAAAGCACCTCACTATCAGGATAGGCCTTAATAAGCGGCCTTTTTCTTGGGTCGCGATCGCTTGCGAACTTTATAACCTGATTATAAAAACGGGATAATTTCATATGTTAAGAAAGAATAAAGCTACTGGACTTCTAAGACGCTGTCGTTGAGTTTATCGCCGGTAAAAAGCTTGGAAAGAAACCCCTGCCACAACGAGCAATAAACTGCCGGGGCAACTCCGACAATATACTTTCCCGAATAAGATTCTTTGACGCCCTTGTTTAAAAAGTCCGCTCCGGATAAAAGCATAATAAACATCAAAAGGCTTCCCAAGAGTAACCCCCGGGCAACACCTAAAATAAAACCTCCCCACTTATTTAAGGTAGGGAGTACCTCTACCTTCAATGCCTTTGAGAAAATTTTACGCAAAATTACGAAAAAAAACTGGCTTAAAATAACCAACGTAAGGAAAACGAAAAATTCCAGGGATCGCAATGCCGTACTCTCCAGCCCCAACCCCAGGCGGTCGCGGATAAGCTCGGATAAAAAAAGATAATAATGCATTGATAAGAATACGGCGGCGATGACGCCGAATATCTTAAAGACTTCCTGGGGAAAACCGTTTTTTACGGCAATGTAACATATTCGCAGCAAAAGAATTGCGAGACATATATCAACCCAATTGATATTCGTTATTATGGATGAAAACACGGTTTAGTTTAAATTGTAAAAGCCGCTTATATTTATAATTAAACCTGTGTAAGTATAGCACACTACAGAGGCAGTGTCAAGAAAGGCAGGCATCGCAATACATATTATCGTTAAAGGGCCAGGCAGAGATCTTTATTCTGGTAAAACCGGCCTTCTTAAGAAGGCGCTTCAGGCTGGAAGGGGTAAAATAGGCTATGTGGTCCGGCGGGCGGAATCCGGTCCAGTTCTCTTTCTTTATCACTCTGTTTAAACAACCGTAGTTTACAGTCTTAATTAACAAAATGCCGCCGTTATTTAGGAGATTAAAACATTTTTTTATAGTTCCTTGCGGGTCATCCAAATGCTCAAGAAGCGATATCAGAGTAATCCCGTCAAATTTTTCATAAGCAAGGCCGGCGGTTTGAAAATCGCCGGTAATAATTTTAACGCCGTTTTGTTTTCCGGCTAAACCTGCCAGGTATTCAGAAATCTCAATGCCGGTGCAGGAAAATCTTCTCTTTGCCAGCCTTAAGAAACTTCCATCGCCGCAGCCTATATCAAGGATCTTTGCGTCCGCGGGTAAATAGCCGGAAAGTTTATTATAAAATATTTTGCTTTTGTCCCGCCCGGCTATTCTATTAAAGAACCGCTTCATCGCCCGAGATAACTTCTGAGGATGCCTTAGCTGTTTGCTGTTATTACTGACAACTTTCTCTTGAGAATAAAATCCCGGCCGGGTTTCTCTTCCCGGAAGGGGGTCAATCCTGGCAAAACCGCAAACAGCACATTCTTTGATACGCCACTCTTTTATTCTATAAACATCCGCCCATTTTGAATTCTCGCATGCCGGACAGATTATTATATGCCCCTCCCGCATCTTATGCTTTATCCTTATCTCGAAGCAGCTCCCAGTATTTGGCGTAACTTAACATCTGATACAAACCGGCAAAATAGGCAACCATAAACCCCATAAAACCTTCCCTGTACGCTTTTTTGCTGAAGTAAGTGCGCATAAAACGGTCGTAGGCGCGCCAAAAAGCCTTGGCCTTAGTCATGCGCCTTTTGTCTTTTACCCATTTGATTGCCTCCAAAGTAGTCTGCTTGTTCATTTTATTCACAAAATCCTCAAAACCTTTGTAAGAATAATGGATTAAATCATTGTTCAGCTTTCCGCAGGAACCATCTAAAATCGGCTTAGGATGAACCCCCGCCTCTTCCCAGCGAAAATATTCTTTTCTAAATAATTTCAGCTGCGCGCTGGGATACCACCCCCCGTGCCTAACCCAATGATCCCCGATATAATTCCTGCGGGGAATAGCGAACGCCCTGAATTCACAGGGCTTACTAAACAGGGCGGATAATTCTTCTCTTAATTCGGGCGTTACCCTTTCGTCGGCATCCAGGCTCAATATCCAATTGTTACGCGCCTGGCTATGCGCCCAGTTGCGATGCCTGCCCTCAATATCCATTTCTCTTTTAAAGATTCTGTCTGTATAGCCGCGGGCAATTTCTACCGTTCTATCCGCGCTGTTATCATCAACTACGATAACCTCATCTGCCCATTTTACCGACTCAAGGCATTCTTTAATATTTGATTCCTCGTTCTTTGTAATGATAACAACGGATAAAGGGAGTTTATCTCTCATAAGAAGAATACTCTTCTATGGCCATCTTCAGGCCGTCTTCCAGCTTAATCCGGGGCTGCCAATTAAAGAGCCTCTTTGCCAGGTTGATATCGGGACAGCGCTGGCGGGGGTCATCCTGCGGCAGGGGCTTAAAAATAATCCTGCTGCGGCTTCCGGACAGTTTTAAAACCAGTTTAGCCAGGCTTAAAATTGTAAATTCCTTTGGATTGCCCAAATTAAACGGCCCGGTTTTGCCGGAGCGCATAATTAGCCTTATGCCATCTATCAGATCATCAATATAACAAAAACTCCTGGTCTGCGCCCCCTTACCGTACACAGAAAGCGGCTTATTGTTTAGCGCCTGGTGAATAAAGTTAGGGACCGCCCTGCCGTCGTTTATCCTCATTCGCGGCCCGTAAGTATTAAAAATCCTGATAATGGAGGTATCAAGTTTATGCGCCCTGTGGTATGCCATAGTCAGCGCCTCGGCAAACCTCTTGGACTCATCATAACAACTGCGCACCCCGATGGGGTTAACATTACCCCAGTACGCCTCTTTCTGCGGATGAATGAGGGGATCGCCGTAAACCTCGGAAGTGGAAGCCAGAATATACCTTGCCCCCTTCTCTTTTGCCAAATCTAAAGTATTATGCGTGGCTAAAGAGCCGGCCTTTAAAGTCGCAATGGGAAATTTCAGGTAATCCGCGGGCGAGGCCAAAGAGGCAAAATGCAGCACATAATCCAGCTTTCCTTTAATGGCGGCATATTTTTCAATGTTATGCTTCTTAAATATAAAACAACTATTGCCGCAAGAATCTTTTAAGTTTTGCAGGCTGCCGGTAATAAGGTTATCCAGGCAGATAACCCTGAAACCCTCATTCAATAATCTTTCGCATAAATGAGACCCGATGAAACCCGCTCCCCCGGTTATAAGAACAGTAGGCCTCTTCATTATTCTCCCTTAAAGTATTTAACGGTTAGCTTCAGCCCCTGGATAAAATCTATTCCCGGGTTAAACCCAAGGGTGTCTCTTGCCTTTGATATATCAGCCAGCGTTTTGAATACATCGCCCGGCCGGGCCTCAAGAAAAGAGGGCCGGATATTCCTGTTTATTATCAAATTTAGCTGCTCTATCAGCTCTAAAACACTGTAATCTTTGCCGGAGGCGATATTGAAGGCGCCTTCTTTAGCGCCTTCTTTAGCGGCTGCCAGAATATTTGCCTCTACCACGTTATCTATATAGGTAAAGTCCCGCGATTGCTTGCCGTTACCGTATACCGGCACAGGTTCTTCTTTAAGCATGCAGTTGATGAATTTGGGGATGACTACCGCATATTCGTCGTCTAAGGACTGACGTGGGCCAAAAACATTGAAATAACGCAAAGATACCGTGCTTAAACCGTAATGGCGGGAGAAAATTCCGCAGTAGTATTCACCGGTCAGCTTGGTTAGGGCATAGGGTGAAATTGGACAGGGAAGAAAACTTTCTTCTTCAGGAAACCTATCCACTTCTCCGTAGACTGAACTTGAAGAGGCAAAAACAAAACGTTTTACCCTGTTTTCCCTGGCGGCCTGCAGAAGATTAAGCGTGCCTGCGATATTTACTTCGTTGTATTCGGCGGGACGAAGCATAGATTTGGGCACGCTGCGCAAGGCTGCCTGGTGCAGTATAACATCAATGCCCCTGGCTGCCTTTAGGCAGGAGTCCTCTGAACGTATATCGGCCCTGATTAATTCTATCTTGTCCCTTACGGCGCTTAAATTGCTTTCTTTGCCGCTGGAAAAATTATCCAGCACTCTTACCGAATGCCCCTTTTTTAGCAGGGCCTCGGTTATGTGCGAACCGATAAAACCGGCCCCGCCGGTAACCAGAAAACTGCTCATAATATAATAACCTTTTTATCCTTGCGCCCTTTATAGACGTTGCGGGTGTCAAAAATCAGATTGGAATTTTTTAATATAAAGCCGTAATCCACTGCCGAGTGATCCGTAGCGATAATTACGCAATCAAAACTCTTTAAGCTTGCACCCTTAAGCCGTATGGAGTTGAGGTTAATATGGTTAATTTTCAGGTAAGGGATAAGCGGGTCAAAATAAGAAACCTCGCCGCACTTTTTCTGCAAGGACTCTATTATATCAATACTCGGAGACTTACGCAGGTCTTTGATGTCTTTTTTATAAGTTACTCCCGAGACCAGAATCCTGGCATCTTTTAATTCAACGCCATTGTTCTTTAGGGCGGCCTCTACTCTGTGCGCCACATATTCAGGCATATAGTTGATAATATCCGAGGCCAGTTTTATAAAACGCGAGCGAAAACCCGCATGCCTTGCCTTCCAGTACAGATAAAGCGGGTCTTTGGGGATGCAGTGGCCGCCAACGCCGGGGCCGGGATAAAAGGGCATAAATCCGAAGGGCTTGGTAGAGGCGGCATCAATTACCTCCCAAATGTCTATCTTCATCTTATGCGCCATCATCGCCAACTCATCTATCAAGCCGATATTTATCAGGCGGTAAGTATTCTCCAGGAGTTTAGCGAATTCCGCGGCCCTGGCGGAAGAGACCGGCACAACTTTATCGATTATATTTTCATAAACCAAGACGGCTAAAGCGGTGGCCTGGGGCGTTAGGCCCCCTACAATTTTGGGAATCTTATTAACCGGGAAGCGCCTGTTGCCGGGGTCTATTCTTTCCGGAGAAAAACTTAAATAAAAATCCTTATTATGCCTTAGTTTATTTTTTTCTAAAAGAGGTAAAATTACCTCCTCTGTTGTCCCGGGATAGGTGGTGCTTTCTAAAATAATCAAGGCCCCGGTTTTGATATTGCGGGAAATTTCCTTGACCGCCTGCTTGATGTAGGAGATGTTAGGATGGTATTTTCTCTTAAGCGGCGTAGGCACGCAGATAATAATTACGTCGGTATCCTCAAGCGCCTTAAAATCCGCACCGGCCTGGAACCTGCCATTAGAACATATCGCTTTTATGTCTTTATCCGGGATATCAGTGATGTAGGACTCTTTTTTTCTGATACACTCAAGCCTCTCTTTATCTATATCCAGGCCCAATACCCTAAAGCCCTTTTTTGCAAACTCCACTGCCAGGGGGAGCCCGAC
Source organism: Candidatus Omnitrophota bacterium (assembly GCA_043797735.1). Classification (GTDB taxonomy): domain Bacteria; phylum Omnitrophota; class Gorgyraeia; order Gygaellales; family Profunditerraquicolaceae; genus BS750m-G77. The sequence continues at coordinate 10,401 of JAZDPH010000042.1, forward strand.
GTAGCCTAAGCCCACTACGGCAATCCTGGCCTGTTTTTTCCTGAGTTTATCTTTGAACTCCCGCAGAAAATTCCCCATTAAACCCCTCTCCTGCCGACGGCAACATAGGTAAAGCCAAGCTTCTTAAGCTGAACCGGATCATAAATATTACGGCCGTCGATAATCAGCGGCCTTCTCAAGCTTTTTTTTATCCTCTTAAAATCCAGCTCCTTAAATTCGTTCCATTCGGTAACCACCAATAAACAATCAGCGCCCTTGGATGCCTCATATGAATCCTTGCAGAATTTTACATCGGGCAGAATACTTTTCGCCTTTTTCATTGCCTGCGGGTCGTAGGCCCTTAAGAACGCCCCCTCCTGCTTTAGGGCATTGATTAAATCCAAAGCAGGCGCGCTGCGTATATCGTCGGTATCCGGCTTAAACGCCAATCCCAACACCGCGATTGTCTTGTCTTTGACTATCCACAAATTATCCTTTATTTTCTTCAAGATGACCCTCTTCTGCTCCTGGTTTATCTTATTTACGCTCCTTAACAATTCAAAATTGTAACCGGCCTTTTCCGAAATGTTAATAAAAGCATCCAGGTCCTTGGGGAAACAGGAGCCGCCGTAGCCGGCGCCCGCGTTTAAGAAGCTGCGGCCGATCCTTTTATCCAGGCCCATGCCTTCGGCAACCTCCTGGACATCCGCCCCTACCGCATCACACAGGCGCGAGATAGCGTTTATAAAAGAAATCTTGGTCGCCAGAAACGCGTTGGAGGCGTGTTTTATTAATTCCGCGGATTTAATATTGGTAACCACCATCGGCGCATTCAACGGTTTGTATAAATTTAAGAGCGCCTCCTTTGCCCTCTTTGACTCAACACCGATGACAATCCTGTCCGGATGCATAAAATCATTTATAGCAGAGCCCTCTCTTAAGAATTCCGGGTTTGAGGCAACGTCGAAGCTGACCTTGCGCCTGATATAGGTAGCGATAGTATGCTCTACCCATTTACCCGTCTCAACCGGCACGGTAGACTTTTCTACAATCAGGCGGTATCCAGTCATGTTTATCGCTATGTTACGCGCCACATTTTCAATGCCGGTAAGGTCTGCCTCGCCGTTTTCCAGAGGAGGGGTCCCTACGGCGATAAAAATAATGTCGCTGGACTTAACCGCGTCCTTAATGCTGGAAATGAAACTTAATCTTTTTCTTTTGATATTACTTATAATCAATTCTTCCAGGCCCGGTTCAAATATCGGAATAATGCCTTTTTTCAGGACGGCTATTTTTTTAACGTCGCTATCCACGCAGATAACTTTATTGCCTAACTCCGCAAGGCAGGAGCCGCTAACCAATCCTACATAACCGGAGCCGATAATCGCGATATTCATTTTTATTATCCTGTGTTGGGCTCGGAGTACGAGCCGGGTTTTGGCTGATGGTAAATCTGGTTGTAGTCAAATTCCATCTCAGGGAATGCCTTAATCCTGAACAGCAGCCAAACCTGCTTACTTACGCCCTGCGTTACATTATAGGTAAGATCCATCTCCCAGCAATGGAAATCCCTGCTAATGGTATACTCCTGCTCTCTCAGGCCGCTTTTTATTGTGGGGGTCTTTGAAAATTGACGCCGATGATACAGGTAAAATTTCCATTTGGGGTTAAAGCGCCATTTCACGGCATAAGTCATGGCATTACCGCCTTTTTTTTCGTAACGCTCGCCTATGCCTAAGAAGCGGTCTTTGCCGAAATCAAATTCGAAGTTAACATTGCCGTTAACAAAATTATTATAATTTTTGTCCTCGGTATTTCCGGAATGCTTATAAGTAGTGTCGCTTACAACCCTTAGCCAGGAATAAGGCAAGAGTTCTAAATTAAAGAGAATATCCGAAAAACTGCTGCCGCGCTTATCGCCCCCCTTGGGCTTAAAGGTATAAGGAGCGCTGACCCTAAAATCAACTATGTCTACGCTGGCGCCCTGCCTCTTAGTCTGTAATTTATTGGATAATTCTAATGCTGCCACCTGGCTTGTCCCGTTAATGCTATCAATGCCTTCAATCTGTTTGATTTTACTGCTCGGGACTGTCGGGGTATGCTGATAAGAATAAGCGATTGTCGGGGTAATAACGTGCCTTAACCTGTTTATATCCATGCCTAAAAAATTAGACTTAATATCAAAGAGCCGGTAAAACTTCGTGCTCATATTGGCGCCGCTGTAAAAAACGGTCCTGAAGAGGCTGGCTGAACCGTAGACATCCTGATTATAATAAGTCTCCTGGAGCTTTACATAGGGATTGAATTCTATAAAGGCCACCTTTAGCGGAAAGGTCATCTGCGGAACGGTATCAAATCTGATCGAGCTTACTTCCGGTAAATCCACTGAACCGACAGGGGGTTTTTTATTGAGGCCGGCGAAACTGCTGGTATTGCTAATATAAAAGTTAGTTCCTCCAAGCTGCAAGTTAGGCATGCTGTATGTTATTTCCGGTAATTTATTTAACTGGTCATACCAGTGATTAATCCGTTTCTGCAGATATACATCAAAGCTTGAATAGGCAAAACTATGGTGGAATTGGGCGTAAGTTAACGGCTCTGTATCTTTTTCGTATTCGCGTAAAAAATACTGTTTTAAGAAACCATCTTCGGTGGAATCGAAATTTATATCGTTTTTTCTCTTCCTGTCTAAAACTTTAACAAACTCGGCGGTAAAATCCGTATAAGTCGCGATAGTCCACTTATGCCGCCAGCGGGTAAGCGCTCTTTGAAATTCGGTATTAGGGGCATCCATTGGCTCAAAATCTTTCGGGTCTTCCTCCGTATAATAATATTTAATATCGCCCTTGCCAAGGGCCGGGCTGTTATAATTAAAACCATACCCGTAAGCAAATCCAAGTTTATCACGATAATCAACCTGCAGCCTGCCGTTAAGATTTTCATTAAGGTTGCATCTCCAGGTGGTAAGCATAAAACCGCCCCACTCTTTTTTACTTCCGGGAACTATCTGGACATGCATCAGGGGATCCTTGAGGCTATGGTTATATTGCGGTATAGACATAAGGGGAACATCGCCCAGGTAAAAGGTATCGCCTTTTGTCTGTATTTTATCATTAGGGAAATAATTAACCTCTTTTACGCCTATGTGGTAATGCGGATGGTCAAAACTGCAGGTGCCAATAGACCCTTTCTTGATAATGAATTCATCGGGCCCGGGTTTCTCTATCCTCTCTGCCTTGCCGAAATAAGGGTTAGACCTGAATTGCGCGTCAATAATAACCCCGGCTTGAGTTTCGAAATTATAGGTTATCTTACTGCCCTCTTTAACGCCTTGGCCATCATGGAGCCGGGCATTACCCTCGGCCTCCGCGTCTTTGGTTTCGGTATTGATAACCATCCTCTGGCAGGTCAGCTTTGAGCCCTTATAATCCACCTCTACATTGCCCGTAGCAATGACATCCTTGGTATTGGCGGAATATTCAATTTTGTCGGCATTGACCACTATCGGCTGTTTGGCCTCGGCTTCGTCCTCGGCCTCAATTACGGATAAAGGCTCAATGCTTTCCGCGGCCAGAGGTTCTATTCTATTGGATTTTGGGGCAACAGCCGCTTCGGTCTCCCTGCGGGCTTCGGCAATTTCTTCGTCTTGCGCAAGAAAAGCAAAGTCAGGGCCACCCCCCTCGCTAACGGGCACGGCTTTATCTTCCTGGGCATACAATAGCCCCGGATTAAATAATACAAAAAAGCCGCAGAGGATAACAGATAAATAAAAGAAACGCCTGCCTTTAGCCACTATAGGTTCCCTGCCTCCTTAACCGATATTGCCCCGCCAATTAAGCCGGCATCGTTTGCCAACCTTGCCCTGAATACCTTAACATGCCGGGAGGCTACCTTCATCGCGCGCCTTTGAATAGTCTCTTTTACCTTCTTGAATAATATATTACCGGCATTGGCAACGCCCCCGCCTATAATAACGGCGTCCAGGTTAAGCAAATTAACCGCGCAAACCAGCGCTATCCCCAGGCGCTCCGCGGCCTCAAGCCAAATCCTGCGCGCCTTAGGATTCCCTTTCCTGGCTAATAAACTCAACTCCTCAAGCCTGATACGCCGCTTGAATATTTTACGGGCCTCCCGCAGGATTCTCTCGTTGCCGATATAGGCCTCAAGGCAGGCAATCCCCCCGCAATTACAGCGCGGCCCTTTTTCATTTATCGGCAGGTGCCCTATTTCACCGGCGGCGTTATTCGCCCCCCGGTAAAACTTGCCGTTAATTATAATACCGCCGCCGACACCCGTGCCCAAAGTCAGGCATAAAGAATTCTTAAACCCTCTTGCCGCGCCACAGGCCAATTCGGCAATAGCCATCAAATTTACGTCGTTATCAAGATATACCGGGAATCCTAACTTTTTCTTTAATATAGCGGCAAGCTTAACTTCTCTCCAACCGGGGATATTAGGCAGGAAATGAACTATTCCTTTTCGCGCGTCAACCGGCCCGGGCAGGCCTATACCCAGCCCGAGGATATCTTTTTTTTGCAGCCTCGCTTCGCTGATTATCCTTCCGGCGCAGGCAGTAATTGCCGCAACCAGAGCCTCTTTGTCCTGAAACTTCTTGGTGTTTAAGACTATCCGCTTCTTGATTGCATACCTTAAATCTAAGACAGCGGCCTTCAAATTTGTGCCGCCTACGTCAATAGCCAGGATAAATTTCTTGCTCATATTCACAATAGATTATCACAAAATTTATGACGGGGCAAGCAATAATAAGGTAAGCAGGAGCGGCGGGTTTGAGATTTATACAATTGTCTCTTCGCTGTCTTTATCAAAAAAATGCACCTTGCTCATATCAAAAACCAGGTCCATCTCCTGATTGACCTTCGGCCGGTCGTGGGCGCCTACGCGCGCAATAAAGTTGTGAAGGCCGGTATTTAGATAGAGGTAAACCTCCGAGCCCATCGGCTCGTATACTTCGCATCTTGCCCTTACGGTATTCTCCGGAGGGGCAACGGTGACAAATAACTTATCGTATATATCTTCGGAGCGGATTCCGAAAGTTACCTCCTTGCCGGCATAAGGCTCCATCTTGGCGCGCATCTGTTCTACTAACTTCACGCAGATTTTTCCTTCGTCAAAAAATATCCGCCCTTCTTTTTTGATAATCTTGCCGCGCATAAAGTTCATCGGCGGAGAACCGATAAAACTGGCGACAAATTTATTCTTGGGGCAGTCATAGGTGGTCAGGGGGTCGCTTACCTGCTGGAGTATGCCGTCCTTCATTACCGCTATCTTATCACCCATAGTCATAGCCTCAACCTGGTCATGGGTAACGTATATAATTGTCGTCTGAAGCCGCAAATGCAGTTTGCGGATCTCGGTGCGCATCTGCACCCGCATCTTCGCGTCAAGGTTGCTTAGGGGTTCGTCAAATAAAAATACCATGGGTTTTCTTACGATCGCCCTGCCCACGGCCACCCGCTGGCGCTCCCCTCCGGAAAGCTGCCGGGGCTTGCGCTCCAAGAGCCGCCGAATCCCCAGTATATCGGCGGCTTCGTTTACGCGCTGGATAATTTCCGGCTTATGCATGCGCCGCAGCCGCAGGCCAAAAGCCATATTCTCAAATACCGTCATATGCGGATAAATAGCATAATTCTGAAAAACCATGGCGATATCCCGGTCTTTTGCCGGAACATCATTGACCAGTTTGTTGCCGATATAGATATTCCCTTCGCTGATCTCCTCCAGCCCCGCGATCATCCTTAAGGTCGTGGATTTCCCGCAGCCCGAAGGCCCGACCAAAACCATAAACTCCTTATTTTCTACCCCAAGGCTTACCCTGTCAACAGCCTTGATGTTACCTGCGAAAAATTTTGATACCTCTCTTAGGCTTACCTGTGCCATACTTTTCTCCTAACGCGTCATTGCGACCCCGAGCAAAGCGAGGGGGAAGCAATCTCTAAATGGATTGCTTCGTCGTCCCGCCTTCGGCGGGACTCCTCGCAATGACGTATAATGGTATTGCGACACAGTCTGAATGACATCTGCGTGTATCTGCGTTAAATCGAACTTATTATTATATCCTGTTAAGCCAAATAGTCAAGCAATTGGCTTAACGTGGTTTTAAGGTTCTTCCGGTGCACAATCATATCTATCAGGCCGTGCTCCAATAAAAATTCCGAACGTTGAAACCCGGCGGGCAGCTTCTGCCTGATGGTCTGCTCTATTACGCGCGGGCCGGTAAAACCAATGAGCGCCTTTGGCTCGGCGATAATAACATCCCCCACTCCGGCAAATGAAGCCATTACCCCCGCCATGGTCGGGTCGGTTAATATCGAAATATAGGCAATCCCTGCCTTATGGTGATATGCCAGTGCAGCACAAGTCTTGGCCATCTGCATCAGGCTGAACATCCCCTCGTACATTCTCGCCCCCCCGCCGGAACCAGAGATAATAATCAGGGGGAGCTCGTTTTTGGTGGCCGCTTCAATCGCGCGCGTTATCTTCTCGCCCACTACCGACCCCATAGAGCCCATAATGAAACGCGAATCCGTAACCGCGATAATCACCTCTTTATCATCAAGCGCCCCTATACCGGAAATTACCGCATCCTTTAGCCCGGTTAATTGCCGGTCAGCGCTTAGTTTTTCCATATAGGTCTTGGGCCCTTTAAACTCCAGGGGGTCGCAGGAAATCATATCCTCGTCGTATTCGGAAAAAGTGTCTTTATCCAGAAGCATCGCGATACGTTCATAGGCGCCCAGGACAAAGTGATAGCCGCATTTCGGGCAAACCTTAAAATTTTCCTCCAGGGTCTTATTATAGAGTGTTTCAGAACAGCCGCCGCACTTGGTCCAGAGGCCATCGGGAATTTCCTTTTTTTTCAGCCTTACGATCGTATATTTGGGCTTTCCGAATAAAGCCATCTGCCTACTCCAGTTTATTAATTAACAATCCCGAGAGGACCTTGGGATAAAAATAGGTTGATTTCGCGGGCATCCTCTCTCCGGCTAAAGAGACCGCGATAATCTCCTGGATCTTTACCGGATTAAGAAAAAACGCCGTGTTAGAGGGGTTAAGGTCCGCCTTTTCGATAATCTCATCGATAGAGGGATTAAACTCTAAATTTTCTTTATTTTCCAGATCCAGCCCTAAAACCTTCTTTAAAATCAACTGGTTTAAAATTGATATATCCAGCGACCGGTATTCCCCGGACTTATCGGCAATCATGCTATCCAGAATCTTAGGATTTCTTAGGCGCAAAAGGTAAAATTTTTTCCGCCTGTACATCCCCAATACGTGCTGCCGGCAGCCGCCTTTTTCCATCAGAAAAAAGAAACGTTCTTTTTCCCTGACCTCCTCCTCTTCAAAATGCTCCCGCAGCTTAACTATAAAGCTATCATCATCAAGCCTGGAATCGTCCTTGAGCAGGCGGTGTATGGGAAGTATTGAAAGGCCGCGGGGGTCGGTATTGGTAAAATAGGCCATAATGTAATCGAGATTCTGTCCCTGCGTAATTTTGCCCGGGGCTTTCTTTATCTCGTCTCTATAGGCGCAGGCGACTTCATAACGGTGGTGGCCGTCTGCGATAAAGAAGGACTCTCCGTTGATTTTTTGCTGTATCTTCTCCAGTATTTCCGGTGAAGAAATCCTCCAGAGCTGATGAATATCCTGCTCCTGATCAATGAGCCTGATAAAAGGCTCTTTTGTTTTTATATGCTGCTCATACATATGCGGGATGACGCGTTTTTTATCTGAAAAAACAACAAAAATTGGGCTAAGGTTTGCCCTGGCCTGCCTCAATAACTTCAGCCGGTCTTCTTTCGGCGCGGGCCTGGTATGTTCGTGCCGCCAGATACGGGAATCCTTATCCTCCAGGCGCAGGAGGGCGATAAAGCCCAGGCGGGACTTTGTCTGGCCTTTAATCTTATACTGCAGGCTATAGAAATATATTGCCGGCGTATCGTCCTGGATGAATACCTCATCCTGAAGCCATTTCCTGAAAGTTTCTCCCGCGGCTTGATACTTGTCCTCGCCGCAAGTATCTTTGCGTAAAAGTATACGGATAAAGTTATAGGGGCTTAAATCATAGTACTGCTGCTGCATAGCGGGTGAAATTACATCATACGGAGGGCAAGCCAGGCTGGATAAATCTTTGATTTTCTGTTGATTATAAATAACGCCCCTGAAGGGCTTTATTTGTGTCATAAGAAAAGTTTAGCTTGCCTGCGGACAGCCCTTACAGCCTTCATTAGCCTTAGGGCATGCCGGTTTGTCGGCCTTCTCGGCGCTATCTACTGGTTTTTTCCGGTAATCAGTGGCATAGAACCCCGCGCCTTTAAAAATGAACCCCGCGCCGCTGCTGATCAGGCGCCTGGGCTTGCCGCCGCATTCGGGGCATTTATCCAGATGTTGATCGGTCATCTTCTGAAAGGCCTCAAAGCTATGGCCGCACTGGGTACATTCGTATTCGTATGTAGGCATATTTCCCCCTCACCCCTCTATCTAAACGTCCTCTTTATCTTCTCGGTAATACTTTCTTTTTCCGGCTCTTCTCCGGACAGCCGCGCTAATTCTTCTATAAGCTTTCTCTGCTGCGCGGTCAAATTTTTCGGGATAAGCACATTGACCCTTACTAATTCGTCCCCCGGCGCTTGGCTGTGCACATCGGGGATCCCTTTTCCTTTTAAACGAAATACCCTGCCGCTTTGCGTACCGGCGGGAATATTCATTTTAACATGGCCATCAAGAGTAGGGACACTAACCTCAGCGCCCAATATCGCCCTGGTCAAACTGATATCTATCTCGGCCAATAAGTGGTTGTCCTGCCTTTGGAAATTCGCATCAGGCCTTACCTCTATGGCCACATATAAATCACCCTTGCCGCCGGACCCTGCCTCGCCCTCTCCGCGCACCCGCAGTTGTGAGCCGTTATCAACTCCGGCGGGAATTTTTACTTTTATCCTGTGGGTTGCCTTAACCCTGCCTTCTCCCCGGCATTCAGAACAGGGAGACTGGATCAATTGGCCCTCTCCGCGGCAGCGCGGACAGGTCTGGGCCATCTGAAAAAAACCGCTGGAGGTAACAACGCGGCCTGAACCCCGGCATTGAGGGCAATTGGCTTTTTTAGTGCCTGGCTTTGCCCCCGTCCCGGAACAGACAGAACAGGTATCATAACGCGGCAGGATAATTGTCTTCTCAACGCCGGTTGCGGCCTCCTTAAGGGTAATCTCTGTGCTGACCTGTAAATCATGGCCCCTGCGCTGGCCTGCGCGCCTGCCTCGGCCGCCTCGGCCGCCAAAAATGTCAAAACCTAAATCACTGAATATTTCATCAAAAAGGCCTCCGCCTAAACCAGAGTCCCCCATTCCTTCAAAGACACTGTTGAAGTCCGCGCCTTTGAATATATCCTCGTAAGCGTACTTCTGGTCTATGCCGGAGTGGCCGTACTGATCATACAGGGCGCGTTTATTGGCGTCGGATAAGACGGCATAGGCCTCGGATATCTCCTTGAATTTCTCCTCAGCATCTTTCTTTTGTTCATGCGGCACCCGGTCGGGGTGATGCCTGAGGGCGGCCTCGCGGTAAGCCTTGCGTATCTCATCAAGGCTTGTGTTCTTCTTAACTCCTAATATCTCGTAATAGTCGCGCTTGGTTGACATGGTTGCTTTAAAGGTTAAGGATAAGGTTGAGGATAAGACTAAACCTTAACCTTCTGTAATTTTATTTCTTATCTCCGCCTTCTTCCTTAAAGTCCGCGTCGATTATGTCTTCGTCTTTTTTCTTTTCTTCTTTTTGCTTAGGCTCTTGTTCCGGGCCTTGCGGGCCTGCCTGTTCTTTGGCCTGGCCCTGCTGTTGTTTGGCCGCGCTCTGCTTATAAATCTCCTCGGCCAGCTTATGAGAGGCCTTGGTCAGATCTTCCATCCCCTTCTTAATCCTGTCTATGCTCTTGTCTTTTACCGCTGTCTTTAAATCGTTCAACCTGGATTCAATATCGGCGCGTTCAGCCTGGCTTACTTTATCGCCAAAGTCTTTTAAAGACTTCTCGGTGGCATAAAGCAGGTTATCCGCCTGATTGATCACCTCCACCTCTTCCCTTTTCTTTACGTCTTCCGCGGCAAACTTCTCCGCGTCCTTAACCATCTTCTCGATCTCTTCCTTGGACAATTTTTTAGGCGCGCTGATGCGTATGGACTGCTCTTTGCCCGTACCTAAATCCTTGGCAAAGACGTGGACGATGCCGTTGGCATCAATATCAAAAGAAACCTCTATTTGGGGGACGCCGCGCGGCGCAGGCGGGATACCCACCAGGTCAAACCTCCCCAACTCCACGTTATCGCCGGCCATCTGCCGCTCGCCCTGCAGGACGCGGATGGTTACCGCGGTCTGGTTATCCGCCGCCGTTGAAAATATCTGGCTTTTTTTCGTCGGTATGGTGGTGTTCCTTTCAATTAGCTTTGTGCAAACCGCGCCCAGTGTCTCAATGCCTAAAGACAAGGGGGTTACATCAAGCAGAAGAACGTCTTTTACGTCGCCCTTTATAATCGCCGCCTGTATTGCCGCGCCCAAGGCAACGCACTCCATCGGGTCTATGCCGCGCTCTATCTTCTTACCGAAATAATCCTCTACGAATTTCTGCACCGCGGGCATGCGGGTGGGGCCGCCGACCATAATAATCTTATCAACGCCTTTATCCGTAAAAGGGATCCCTTCTTTGCTAAATGCATCCTTGGCATCCTTGAGCGCCTGCTCTAAGGGGCCATGGCACTTTTCGATAATCGAGCCGACTAACTCTTCAAGTTTTGCACGGTTAATGGACATAGCAAGGTGTTTTGGCCCGCCGGCATCCGCGGTAATAAAGGGAAGGTTTATATCCGTGCTCATGGTACTGGAAAGCTCAACCTTTGCCTTTTCCGCCGCCTCGCGCAGCCGCTGCATCGCCATTTTATCATTTTTCAGGTCAATCCCTGTTTCGCGCTTGAATTGTCCGGAGATGTAGTCAATTAATACATTATCCATATCCGTGCCGCCTAAGTGCGTATCGCCGCTGGTGGCCATGACTTTGAATCCGCCCTCTTTCCACATCTCCATAATCGTAACGTCAAGCGTGCCCCCGCCAAAATCAAAAACCAGGATCTTGAGCTCCTTGCCGGCTCTTTCAAGGCCGTAGGCAAGGCAGGCCGCGGTCGGCTCGTTGATAACCCGCAAAACCTTTAAGCCTGCGATCTCACCCGCATCTTTGGTGGCGGTCCTCTGATTATCGTCAAAATATGCCGGGCAGGTAACCACTACCTCTTCAATTTTATCTCCCAGATAGCTTTCAGCGTCCTGCTTTATCTTCTGGAGGATAAAAGCGGAGATCTGCTGAGGTGTATAGTCCTTGCCGAAAACCTTAAAATGAAAATCCGCTCCCATCTTTCGTTTTGCCGCCTGGATGGTCCCTTCGGGATTTATGGCTGCCTGGCGTCTTGCCGGCTCTCCCACTAGGCGCTGGCCGTCCTTTGTAAAGGCCACGTATGACGGAAAGGCCTTGCCTGAAGAAACCCCTGCACCTTCTGCCGAAGGTATAATTACAGGCCTGCCCCCCTCCATTACCGCGGCTGCCGAATTGGAAGTCCCTAAGTCAATTCCGATAACTTTTGCCATGTCTTCCTCCCGTTTTAAACTCGTTTAAGGGGTAGCATGAAATCCTTACTGCCCCTTAGACACTTTCACTTTCGCTGTTCTAATTACCCGTTCATTTAATAAATAGCCTTTTTGCAGCTCTTCTACCACTGTATTTTCCGGGCAAGACTTATCCTCCGCCTGCATAAGGGCCTCGTGTAAATGCGGGTTAAATAATTTTCCTTTTGCTTCGATGGCCTTGACTCCGTTTTCCTTAAGCATCTGGTAAAGATGAGCAAGGATCATCTCGACCCCTTTTAAAAATGCGGGCAGGTCCTGATGTTTTGCCTCGGTCAGGCTAACCGCGCGCTCTAAGTCGTCAAGAATATTCAGTAATTCCAGGATTAAGGCTTCGTTGGCGAATTTTACGAAATCCTCTTTTTCCCTCTGCAGGCGCTTGCGCATGTTTTCAAAATCCGCATGCAGCCGCAGTATCTTATCCTGGCACTCCCCGGCCTTTCGCGCCTCTTCTTTTAACTGCAGGTATTCGGACTCCTGCAGGGTAACGACTTTAGGTATCTCTGGTTTATTATTTTTATTTTCTGTCATAGCAATTTTATCTTTTAAATTTTATCCAGGATTTCACTAAGAACGCAGGATATGTATTCCATGGCGGGAATGATCTTTCCGTATTCCATACGTACCGGCCCTAATACCGCCAGCCTTCCGGACAGCCTGTTTTTTCGGCGGTAATTGGAAACCACTAATGAGCAATTGGCCATTTCGGGGAGGCCTAACTCACTCCCGATATAAACCATTACCTCGCCGCTAAAATCGCGGTTAATAATATCCAGCAGGCGCTGTTTCTCTTCAATCATTTTAACCAATAAGCATATCCTGTCTGAATCATGGAACTCCGGCTGTTCCAGAATGCGGCTTAAGCCCTTATAAAAAAACTTATCCTGCCACTCCAGGAAAGAAACGATTCCCGCGTAATGAGTAATCGTGGAGATGACCTCGGTAGTCTTCTCCAGTGCCTCCTCTAACTGCCTGATTTCTTTTTTATACTCCCTTACGATATCCTTCTTTTGCCCGTCCAAAAGCTGCATCTCTTGAATAAGATAATCCACGTAATAACGGTACCCCTTCTGCGTGGGCACCCTTCCCCCCGAAGTATGGGGGTGCGTGAGCAGGCCGCATTCTTCGAGCTCGGCAAATATATGCCTTATCGTAGCCGAACTTAAATCAAATTCGGAGGCAATGTCATCTGAGGCCACAGGCAGGGCATCGAAGGCATACCTGTTTATCGTAGCGCTTAAGACCGAATTCTGCCTCTTCTTAAAATCAACCGACCTAACCATATAATCTGGCTCCCTTGATTAGCACTCTTGCTGTGAGTTTGCTAATTGAATAGTTTATCATAAATTCCCCCCTTGTCAACTCAACTTCTGGATTGGGTTAGGAAGTATTTTTATATCTTTGCCGCGCAATAGCTTATGCTGTATGATTTTGGGCAGACTAAGGCTGATTTTTATGCCCTCCTGAAGATAATCTATCTTTTTTACCTTTCCCTCCCGGTAAAATAAATCCACCAAGTCCATGCGCGAGTGAGGGATCATAACCTCGATATCCATCATCCTCGCGGAAAAGTTTTTTTCTACCTCTTCAAACAATCTTTTAAAATTTTCCTTTAATCTGGCGGAGACGGCTACGGCAGCAGGAAAATCTTTTTTTAACCTGTCTATAAGCCCTCTCTCCTGCAGGAGGTCAATTTTATTTAAGAGCGTGATTACCGGTTTCTCCCCGGCATTTAACTGCTTTAAGACCTCAACGACAGCCTGATGATGTTCGTAAATACGCGGGTGGGTGATGTCTAAAACATGAATTAACAGGTCCGCCTCTGCCACCTCCTCCAACGTCGCCTTAAAGGCCTCAATCAAATGATGCGGCAGGTTATGTAGAAAACCTACCGTATCAGAGATGATGATATTCTCTCCGTTGGGCAGCTGCAGGCTTTTATACAACGGATCCAAAGTAGTGAAAAGCCCGTCTGAAACCACCTGCCCGGCATTGGTGAGGGCATTAAGAAGAGTGGATTTGCCGGCGTTAGTATAGCCGACCAGGACCGCGGTAGGCAAAGCATTTTCCTTGCGCTTTTTCCTCATCGTCTGCCGATGCAGGGTAAGGCCGCTTAACTCATCTTTTAATTTATCAATTCTCTTTCTGATGCGCCTTCGGTCAACTTCAAGTTTTGTTTCTCCCGGCCCGCTTGTCCCGATGCCGCCCCCCTGCCTGGAAAGCACTATGCCCTTGCCTGTCAGGCGCGGCAGAAGATACTCTAACTGCGCTAACTCCACCTGCATCTTTCCCTCTAAGCTCTTAGCATGCTTGGCAAATATATCCAGAATCAACTGTGTGCGGTCTACGGTCTTCCTGCCAAGAACATCCTCCAGGTTCCTTTGCTGGGTGCCGGATAAATCATGGCTAAAAATCAAAACATTGGCCTTAAGTTCCTCGGCCAACAACGCCAGCTCCCGCGCCTTTCCGGAACCGATAAGAAGATTGGGCGTAGGCCTGCCGCAGATACAAGTAATATTGTCCACCGCTTCTACCCGGCAGGTATGCACCAACTCCTCCAGTTCGCAGGCAATGTCTTCCAGCGGCCAATTATTTTTTTCCGATTTTATCTCAATTGTAACCAGTAACGCTTTTTCCATATTGATCTATTATCCTCTTTGCTATTGCCCCGGGGGCTTCTCTTTCGCTTACTTGCAGCCACAGAAGGCGCCTATCCTTCCTGAACCAGGTTAACTGCCGTTTGGCGTATTGGCGCGTATTGCGCAAAATCTGCCGCTTTGCTTCCTCTAAATCGTAGTCCCCGTCAAAATACCCCTTTAGTTCTTTTATGCCGATAGCGCCGGAGGCGGTTTTGCTTAAACCCCGCCGCAGGAGCCTTTTTACCTCGGATACCAGGCCCGCCCTAAACATCTTCTCCATTCGCTCTTCAATTCTTTGATATAGTTTATCACGCGAAAGGTTAAGACAAAAGGACTTTATTTCGTATTCACTGCCAAGCCCCTTGCGCTCTCTCTGCAGGCAGGAGATCGGCCTGCCCGTAGACTCATAAACCTCCAATGCCCTTACGATGCGCCTGGTGTCATTTGGGTGAATTTTAGCCGCCGCGGGGGAGTCAAGTTTTTGAAGCCTTTTATGCAAATGGCCGCTGCCAAGGCGCTGGGCCTCTTTATAAAGCCGCCGGCGTATGTTTTTATTTTCCCCTTTCCCCTTAAACAGCCCGTCGATAAGTACGGACATATAAAGCCCGGTGCCTCCGGTAAAAAGCGGGGTCTTGCCTTTTTTAATTATTGCCCGCATCTTTTTGACTGCCTCTTTCCTGTATCTGGATACGTTATATTCCCGCGAAGGCAAAACAATATCCAGCAGGTGATGTTTAATTTTTTTTCTTAGGCTCTTTGCGGGTTTGGAGGCGATAATATCCATGCCCTTATAAATCTGCATAGAATCGCAGGAGATAATTTCGGCGTTTAATTTTGCGGCGAGGGCTGCTGCAACCGCGCTCTTGCCGACGGCAGTAGGGCCGGTTAAAAACAGGATTCTTTTATTCATTATCTTAAAGATTCTAATTCTTCTTCAACGCGCTGGCGGCCTTACCGGACAGGCAATGGCCTTTATTCAATTAAGGTATGATTTTTGCGGGGTAGCCGTCTAGCGAAAGCCTCTCTTGCAGCTGCGCCGCTTCGCCGCGTTGGGACAGCCTGCCTATTCTTACCCGGCAGGAAACAACGCTGCCGGATTCTATTTGCTCAATATAGGCAGGATAGCCCTTAGCGGTTAGTTCCTGCATAAGGCGTTTGGCGTTATCGGCATTTGCAAAAGCGCCTACCTGGACCGTATAATAAAAATCCACCGGCCCGCTTAAATCTTTGTCTAAAGAGATTTCGGCATTGGCAGGATACTCCCGATTTAATTTCTCCAAGTACTCCTTGGCCTCTTCTGTATTTCCTAATTTGGCCGCGGAGAGGCTAAGCCTGTAAAGGGCCTGCGGCTTAAATTTACTGCTGCGGTAGTGCTTGAGGAAATCCTTGTAATATGCGCCTGCCTTATCGTATTCGCCCATCAAAAAATAGGCGTCGCCTAAGCCGATCCGGGCCTCTTCGGTAAAGACGCTGCCCTTAAACTCTTTTATAATTATCTCAAAAATATCCGATGCCCGCAGGTAATTACCATCTTTTAGGTAGCTTAGGCCAAGCAGGTAGTATAGCTCCTCCAGCCCGGGAGAAAATTCAACCCCCGCCATAACCTTCTCTCCTTCGGTTATGGCGGACTTATAATCCCCTTTTAAAATATTGACCTTTATGGCATCCAGGCCCAGGGCATAGGCGCCAGACACAAAAACAAATGTCAAAGCACAAATGACTAATGCCACCCTAAGGATATCCGGATATCGGGTTATCAGGCAGTGGTTATCGGGATATTGGGATATCAGGTTTTGCCTTTGTTCCCGATATCCTAATTCCCTGATACCCATTCCCTGGTCTCCCGATGTCCTAATATCCGCTTTCAGCATATTTCTTAGATATTCCTCTCTGCAAATCTAATATGACTTTGTGCCTTCTTTCTTTTTCTTTTTGCGGCACATCATCCGGAAGCCCTGACGAGCCGGCGTGCGGCCGGGGCGAATATTTGAAGATAAAGCCGGCGTCAAAACGGGCATCCTCCAGCAGCCGGTAGGTATCACGGAAATCATCCTCGGCCTCCGAAGGGAACCCGACTATTATGTCGGTGCTTAAGGCCCCGCCCTTTACAATTCTACGATAATTATCGGCTAAATCCAGATAAAACTTTGCGCAATATCCGCGATTCATAGCTTTTAGGATCCTGTCGGAGCCGGACTGCACAGGCAGATGCAGGGATTTTTTAAGCTTATCCAATCCAGCCATGGTTTTAAATAAATCAACTGTGGTATCGCGGGGATGCGAAGTAATAAACCCAAACTCCTTTAATCCCTTTATCCGGTTAACCAATTCTAATAATTTTACAAAAGTTATTCTTTTTCTGTTCTCTGTACTCTGTTCTCTGTTATCTGCGCCATAAGCGCACACATTCTGGCCGAGCAGGGTAACACTGGTTATACCCTTATCCGCCGCCTCTTCTATCTCCCTTAAAATATCCTTATAATTGCGGTGCCTAAGCGGCCCTCTGGTATAGGGCACTACACAATACGAGCAAAAATTAGAGCACCCTTCGGAGATAACCACATAGGCGTGCTTTGGGTCAAAATAGTGCCCGGTATGGTAAACCTCATCGGGGCGGGCGCTGCCGTCTGTTTCCCAGATTTTACGCTCAAGCGAAAAATGGGGACAGTCCCCTTGCGGGGACAGTCCCCATTTTTCCTTGCTTAACTCTTTGATTATCCCCGGTATTTTATGTATATCCTGCGGCCCAACCACAAAATCAACAGCCGGCGCCCTTTTAAAAACCCTCTCCTTATAACTCTGCGCCATGCAACCGACAAGCCCCACAATCTTTTTTGCGGGGCGAGAAATCATCCCCACCGCCGACCAAACCCTATCCTCTGCATGCTGCCGAACCGAACAAGTATTGAGTATAACAATATCAGCATCTTCCGGATCAGCAATAATCCTGTAACCCGCGTTTTTCAGCAACCCGCAGATTACCTCCGAATCGCGGGTATTCATTTGACACCCAAATGTCTTGATATAAACTCGAGGACATTTGGGTGTCACCCCGAACTCAGGCGAGGAAAATGTCTTGCCGTTTTTTTGGCAAGAGATTTTCCCGCCGCTTTGAGTTTGGGGCACTTCCTTATTATCTCTGCTCATA
>JAZDPH010000069.1:0-7734 GCA_043797735.1 Candidatus Omnitrophota bacterium
GGCCAGAAGGCTGAAAATACAGCCACAACTATGGCTCAGGCACAGGGTATTCTGGTGGTTAACACCGCAAACGCTGCCACTGACCTTTCAGCCTGGGTCTCCACACAGGCAACGGACTGGACAAACGCAGCTGCGGCAGGAGCGAATCAGTATAAGCTGGAGATGAAATGTTTTGATGCTACCCAGCCAACTCCTGATTTATCCACCCTCACAACCGTGATTACCTCAGCCGCTACTCCCGGCGAGGATATCAAGGCCGGCCTGGCTGCAACTACTAACCAGTGGGCTTATTGCAAATTCACTACACCCACTTCAACTACCAGCGGTTCAGAGCAGACGATTACTGTAACCATACTCTCTGCGACTACAGGTTAAAAGACACCCGGCGCTAATCGGAATTGCGCCGGTGTTGTGTTCGTACACAAGGAGGAGGGTGTTGGTTAAAAGACAACTAAAAAGGAGGTGCAAGAGTTGTTTAAAAAACAGGCTATTTTTATTTTCAGTATCTTGTTAAGCGCAAATTTACTCTCAGTGAGTAATTTGTATGCCAAGGAGCTTAGGGTAGCGCCGCCTTCTTATCATTGGAAGGGAGTTGAGCCCGGCAAAAAGACAGTAATGCCTGTTTCTATTATGATTCAGAACTGTTCAGAACAGGCGCGCTCTTACCATTTAAGGGCCAGGGCTCCTGCCGAATTACAACTTAATGTTGAGAAGGGTTTTGAGCCTATACCTAACACAGAGTGGGTTTTCTTTGAGGAGGTCCTGGTGCAGGTTCGGGCTGGCGGAACTAAGAGCGTAAAAATGTATGTAGTAATTCCTAAAGAGGTAAGGTTTAAAAAGCCGTGGATGTTTTACGTGGAGGTAAAAGAGGAGGTTTCCCGCTACGGATACTTGCGGGGTAAACCAGATATGTTTGCTTTGGCGGGTTATCCGAAGATCTATCTTTTACCTAAAGAGAGGTAACGATTAAAAGAATTATTTTGCCTAGGCTAATTTTAATAATCGCCGCGGTATTCGCCCTAATGCCCATAAGGCCGGCGTCTGCCTCAAACGACACCTTTTCCATTACTGTTACAGTGCCTCTGGATACTACCGTTGAAGTTATTGTTCCGGGAGACAAAGAACATTGTTCTCAGAGGCCCACTATTACGGGAAAGACAAGCGTTCCTCAACAGAAAGTTAAAATTAAGGGCAAGAGCCAAGGAAGCGAAATCATCGTAGCCGAGACTACTTCTGATATCAAGGGAGACTTTGTCGTACAGGTTAACCCGGAAACGCCTCTAGACTTGGGAGAGAACCTTATAGTGCCTATTGCCGGAAGCCCCGGGATAGGAAAGACGCCTATTGTCAGCGCAAGCCTTTCCCCAAGCGAGGAACCCGAAATTACCTCGCTTGAAGATGGAGAGAAGATAAAAGACAAGCGGCCCACTATTAGCGGATTAGGCAAGGCAGGAGAAACCGTAACGCTTTATACTAAAGACCCGGATGGCATAATTGTCCAGATGGGCCAGGGAACAGTTAATGCCGACGGAACATTCTCGGTAACTCCTTCCCGTGATTTTACTGTAGGCGTGCATCAGATTTATTTGGTGGTAGGCGGGGTCGCTTCTCCGTTGTTCAGCATTAGTTTTGTAGACCCTTACGGTATAGTTTATGATTCCGAGACTAACCTGCCTGTTGAAGGTGCAGTGGTTACTATTTGGTATCAGCATCCTGTGGATGGATGGAGACAGGCAATTTCCGGAACAGACATTGGGGCAGGTGAAAGTAATCCTCAAACCACAGGAGCCAATGGCCAGTATCAATTTACGGTTGTTTACCCACCAAATACAAATCTGCGCTTGGATGTAACTGCAAGCGGATATAGTTTCCCTACTACCAAATCCCTCGCCAGTTTTCCCACCCGCACCTTTGACAATGAAGATGGTGCGAAAGGAGAAGAGTTTCCCTTTACCGGGGTTGTATTAAACATTGACTTACCGCTGGATTTCTCAGGTTCAGGATTACTTAAGGTAAGTAAAGACGCCAACAAACGCCAGGTTAGTGCAGGCGATATCGTTACCTATACAGTTACTATAAATAATGAAGGCGCAGGCGAAGTCGCAGCCGTTTATTTAAAAGATCAACTTGCTGCTGGTTTAAAATATTTAGAAGGGAAAGTCCTGTTAGATGGCCTACCTATTGCAGAGCCTACCGGCGCCGGGACCAAGACATTTAATATCGGCACGGTTCCTGCCGGCAGTTCCAAGACGCTCAGGTATCAGGTTGTCGTCGGCTCGGGCGTTACCTTCGGCAATTATGAAAATAGAGCCTGGTGCGCATTGTTCAATGAAAGGCAAATATCCAATTCTGCTACTGAAACCGTAAAGGTTGTGCCGGACTCATTATTTGACCTGGGCACGGCTATCGGGAAGGTATTCAATGATATTAATGAAAACGGCATCCAGGACAACGGCGAAGAGACGATTCCTTACGCGCGTATCGCTGTTGAAGACGGCACAGTTATTACCGCCGATAAAGACGGCAAATGGCACCTGCCGGAACTCATGCCGGGAAGGCACTTATTCAGGATAGACGAGTCAACCCTGCCTGAAGGCGCGTATTTGACCACCAAAAAGGTTGTTGTGGTAGATGTCACCAATGGCATTTTAAGTAAAGTAAATTTTGGCATCAAGATGCCTTCGGATAAATTAAAGGAATTAAAAGAGGCCGAAGGATTAGGCCTGCAAATCATCCAGGAAAAATCTCCCCCTCGGATGAGGCTTAATGTGGGCTTATATCCGGAAAAGTTAAAGATAGAGGGCAATACCTTAGCGGATAAGCCGGCCTTTAGGATATTTACCAATTACCATCTCTTTATTAAAAAATGGAAGTTAGAGATTTTTGAAAATGATACAAAGAGGTTGTTTAAGAAATTTGAAGGCGAGGGCCTTGATTATGAAAATACCCTGATTTGGGATGGCCTTTCAGAGAATGGCAAATTAGTCGAGGCCGGGAAGGTTTATTACTATATCTTGACTGTCTGGGATAACAAGGGCAAGTCCGATATAACGGCAGCAAGGGTGTTTAATGTGGAAGAGATAAAGAAGGGCGAGGGATTTAAAAAATCCGTTGAGGCAATAGAGGATAAAGAAAAGGAATTTAAAGATTGGAATGAACTCCAGAGGCAGTTAAATAGCCTTGATAAGCAGGCAATTGTCGCCAGGGGAGAGACGATAAGGATTAAGGCGCAGGGGCAAAAAGAAAAGATCAAATTGAGGTTAAACTTAGATAACAAGATGTCGCTTCCTTTTTCTCCCGAAGAAATCGATACCGAAATTATTCTGCCTAAAGGCATACATAAGCTTGAGATTGCGCAGGAAACTACTGAAGGCAAACAAAAGCCTATCTACGAGAGGCAGATTAAGGTGGGCGATGATTATCTTTTCTTTGTTGCCTTAGGCGACGTAAAAGCAGGCTATACATTTAACAAGGGCAATATTGAGCCGGTTCAGCAGGACGATAAATTTAAAGAAGGCCTTTGGGCCGAAGGCAAGGCCGCCTATTATTTAAAAGGCAAGATAAAAGGAAAATACCTGATTACCTCCAGCCTTGATACGGATAGGCAGAGAGAGGAACTCTTCAGGGTTATTGACCCCAAGAAATATTATCCGGTTTATGGCGATGCCTCAAATATAAATTTTGAAGCGGCCGATACGCAAGGCTACCTTTATTGCTTGATTGAATGGGACAAGTCAAAAGTAATCTGGGGCAATTATTCCACCGGATTTAATGAGGCCGAATATGCCAGATTTAATCGTGCTGTATACGGCGGCAAAGTCTATTATGAATCTGTCTGTACTACTAAATTTAGCCAGCCAAAGACCAAGTTGGTATTATTTAATGCCGAACTTAAACAGCGCGCTTCTCATAATGAGTTTGTGGGGACCGGCGGGTCGCTATATTACCTAAAACATAGAGATATAATTGAAGGGTCGGATACAGCGAAGATAGAGGTGCGGGATAAGATTACCGGTTTGGTCTTGGCAACTTTAAATCAGCAAAGCGGAGTTGACTACCATCTGGATTATTCACAAGGTAGAATCCTCTTCTGGAGGCCTGTTTCCAGTATTGCGGAATCCAGCTCCATAATATCTACCTATCTACTCAATGGTAATCCTATTTATGTGGTGGTTGATTATGAATACGAGACAAAGGATAAATATTATGAAGGGACTTATGGAGCAAGGGTAACTCAGTCTATGACCGATTATCTGCAGATTGGCGCGACCTATGCCAAAGAAACAAAAACAAACCAAGACTACATACTGAAAGGCATAGATACCACATTACACATTACTAAAGACACTTTTATTAAGGCAGAATATGCCGAAAGCAAATCTGAACAGGTAGGCAACTTTATATCTTCTGATGGAGGCCTGTCTTTTACCCAGATTACTACGGCTGCGAATGAATCTGGCAAGGCTTATGGTTTAAAGGGGCAAATAAAACTTTTGGATAAACTTTATCTGGATTATTATTATGGTTACATGGGAAAAGGCTTTTCCAATTCCGATTCTATTTCTCAACAAGGAACAGAGAAATATGGTTTTGGCGCAAATTGGGATATAAACAGTAATACTGTCTTTAGCCTAAGGCACGATATACAGAAGCTTCTTGACTCAGGAAATGCTCAGACCCAAGTACAGATAGGCGCTCAGGAAACAAGTGTTACTTCCGCCCAGATAAGCCACACCAGAGGAAAACTTACTCTTATCGGTGAATACCGTCGTCAAGAAGTTAATGCCCCATTGGCTGGTATCCAGGCCCAGACCAACCAGGATACCGATATAATCGGGGCTAGAGCTAATTATAAGGTAAGTGAAAAATTAGAAACATTTTTAGGGCACCAGGAGACAGTAAGAGGCGATAAAAATAGACAGACGACAGTGGGGATGATATACAAGATAGTGAAATGGCTAAAAATAAATTTGCTTGAGACCTTTAGTGCAAAAGGAACGGCTACTACTTTTGGCGCGCACGCGCAGTCCTCCAATGGCAAGACCGAAGCTTTTATTGATAGAACCTATGAATCTAATCTTGATTGGTCAAGCGGCACCGCAACCTCTTTAGGCATAAAATCGCAGCTTGATGAAAAAACGGATTTATTCGGCACTTACACCATAAGCGATACTTCTTTAGAAGGAAGGAAACAAGTAACTTCTTTTGGCGGAGCGCAGAAATTAAGCGACAAGATGAAGCTGTCGGCGAACAGGGATTTTACCGCCGTTAACGATTATTCTATTATAAGCAATGTTTTAGGTTTATCCGGCGATATCAATGATAGGTTATCCGCCAATATCATGTTTGAAAAAGGAGAGGTTAATAATCTCGATGGTTCTCAAGTAACTCGGTATGCAGGCTCATCCGGCCTGACATATTTAGAAAAGGATAAATTCAAGGCCTCGGGCAAGCTGGAATTGCGTTATGATAAAGGCAATGAAGATAAACAACAGTATCTCTTTTACAGCGCTATTGAATATATCGTAAACAAGATAGTGACGCTATTTACTAATATCAATTGCTCGAGGACGCGCAACACCACTTCCAATACCACTGAAGCTAAGTTTAACGAGATTACTTTAGGGGCAGCGCTGCGTCCGATTGAATGGGACAGGTTAAACCTGATTACCAAATACACATACTTTGAAAACAAACAACCTCAAGGCCAAGACAGCTTCACCAATATTACAGATGAGAAAGCATCGGTATTTGCATTAGAAGGTATCTATGATTTTACTGATAAATTTCAGCTTGTAGAAAAGATAGCCTTTAAATGGGGCGGGGAGAGGGCGCTGGGATTTGATTATACTAAATCTTCAACCTGGCTTTGGATAAATAGGCTAAATTATAAATTTGATGAATATTGGGGGCTCTCCAGTGAATACCGGATTTTAAATCAGCGCCAAGCCGATGACAGAAAGCAAGGCTTTCTCCTGGAAGTAACTAGAAATATCGGAGATTTTGTCCAGATAGGAGTGGGTTATAATTTCACCAGATTTTCCGATGATTTAGTGCATGGCAATAACTACTCTGCCTACGGCCCATATTTTAGGGTTACGGCTAAATTCTATGACCGTACCCCCGAAGAAGTGGCGCGTATTAACAAAAAGAGAGCAGAACAAAGAAAAGAATTGGAACTTAGAAAGCAAGCTAAAGAAAGGCTCCGCTTACAATCAGAAATCAAAATTGAATAAAATATAAAATATGGAAATATGGATGAAGCAAATAAGAGAGCCCTTTAAGGGCAAAAATAGTAATTGATCTTACGGATTACGCCATGGAGTAGATTTTTTTCTATGCAAAAGGCAAGGCTGATGATATAATTAAAACTATAAATCCATTGTATCTAGGCCTCGCTCAGGGAGAGTAAGAGTGAAGGCAAGGGCATGTTGAGTACGCTCTAGGCGCTAAATAAGGAGGAATTGGAATGAATAGCTGTATGAGATGCGGAAAGAAATTAGCACATAATTATTTGGTAGCAATATTCAGGATTATCAATGAAAAAAGAGAAAGAGTAATAGTATGTTTAAAATGTAAAGAAATTTTAAATAAAAAGGAAAAATGACTCCGGGGTATTTAAGAACGGGTTTTTAGGGCCAATAAAACAGGAGTGAGAGATGAAGAAAATTGATTGCGTCAAATGCAGGCAGAAAAATTCTTGTTGTGATTTTGGGGCATGGGTTGATTTGGAAGAGGCTAAAAAAATATTACCCCTTGGATTAAAGGGGGATTTTTATCATCTTGAGGAGGATAAAAGTTTTCCTTCCGGATATAGAGTCGGAACCAGCTATGTAGACAATCGCTGTTCTTTTCTTGACCCGGAAGGGCTATGCGCTATCCACAAAGTTGATTATAACTTGAAACCGGCCCACTGCAGAGATTTTCCGTATGAAAACGGAACATTATCGCCGTTTGCAGAACTGTTATGCCCGCTGGTTAAACCAAAAGGAAGAGCAAGGAAAACCCCGGATAGATTAAAATGAATCCCGCACCTTCTAAATATTCAAAAGTTTTGAAGATTAGAGGGTATTCGGATATGCAATGAGTTTATTATGAATAAAGGAGAAGGTGCGGGATGAATATTTTTGTAGGTAATTTGTCGTTTGACTCCGGCCAGGGCGACGTAAAAAAGCTCTTTGAGGGTTTCGGGAATGTCGCCTCCGTGGCGATCGTGACGCGCAAGGAGAAAAAGACGCTTAAGTCAAGAGGGTTTGGTTTTGTCCAGATGCCTGATGAGCAGCAGGCGCTCGCTGCGTTAGCCGCTCTTAACGGCAAGGAATTCATGGGGCGCGTCCTTGATGTCAATCCCGCGCATCCTAAAGTAGAAGCTCAAGCGGAAAATAAGTTGAAGGAGAAGCGGCAGCCGAAGGCTGCGGTTGAGGCCCAGCAGCATCCCCAGGAAGAGGGAGAACAGAAAAAAGTTCGGTTTAATCCAGTCTTTAGCAAGCACCTCGCCTTAAAGGATGGGCGAGTGCGCCTTTCTAGGCAGCCGGGGACATACAAGGGTGGCAGACGCACACTTAGCTATATGAAGCGGCGAGGGTTAGACGGAATGCAGGAAGAGGCTAAGCCGCGGCAGAGGAGCCAAGACAATCCGATGCGGTGGCGCAAAAAGAAAGACCAGGCAAAACCTCGGAAGAAGAGTCCGGGTGAGAATAAACCTTGGAAGAAACCCGCAGGAGATGCTAAGCC
>JAZDPH010000066.1:0-31879 GCA_043797735.1 Candidatus Omnitrophota bacterium
TATACCGCCCGCTTTCCCTATGAGGAGCATAAGCCTTTCAAGCGTTTCCGGGGAAAGCCGTATTTTTACGAAGAAGACTGTATCGGCTGCTCTGCCTGCGTCCAGGTCTGCCCGTCGGGCGCGCTGGAGTTTGAGGATATAAATAAGAACGGCAGGGCCTTTAGGCAGTTAACCTGGCGGGCGGAGCTTTGCATATTCTGCGGCCAATGCCAGGCAAATTGCCCGACCGAAAAAGGAATTATGCTTTCTAATGAATTTGACCTGGCAACTACCGGCAGGAGGCAGGAGTTAAAACAACAGATAGAAAAGGAGCTTATACTCTGCGAATGCTGCGGGGAGCCGATTATCCCCTATGAGCAGTATGCCTGGGTAGTGAAGAAATTAGGGGCCTTGGCCTTTGCCAATCCGTCGCTGATGCTTTTTTATTTAAGGGCGCTGAACCTTGCCCCGGATATTGCCCCCTCCCAAAAGAAGGAAACGGAGTTCCTGCGCGCCGACCGCATAAAAATCCTCTGCCCGCGCTGCCGCCGGGAAGCAGTATTAAAGTCATAAGGTTAAGGTTAGGGTTAGGAAGCCCGTATCGTCTTTCGGTTAAGTTTTTCGTTTTAAAACGTAACCCTAACCCAACTACGAAACGGGCATCGTTACCTTAACCGTAACCCATAAGTTCAAAAAGCCGTGTTTTCTTCGCTAAAGGTCAGGAATTTCAGGGTCTACTGGTTCGGGATGCTGGTTTCGCTTATCGGCACCTGGATTCAGGCGGTGGCCCAGAGCTGGCTGGTCTTTGAGCTGACCAAATCCGCCTTTCTTTTGGGGGTGGTCGGTTTTTTAACTTACATACCCATCTCCTTTCTCTCCTTATTCGGCGGGGTCCTGGCCGACCGCGTAGATAAAAGAAATATTCTCATCTTTACGCAATTTTCCTTTATGATCCTGGCGTTTATCCTGGCGTTGTTGACCCAGTTAAAATTAGTTACCCCCGCCCAGATAATGGTTATCGCCGTTTTAAACGGAGTAGTAATGGCCTTTGACGCCCCCAGCCGCCAGGCGGTAGTGGTAGAGATGGTCGGCAAGGCGCACCTTTTAAATGCCATTGCCCTCAACTCCGCCGCCTTTAATTCCGCGCGCATCATCGGGCCGGCGCTTGCCGGGATTTTCATTTCTACCGTCGGGATGAGCGGGTGTTTTTACATAAACGGGGTAAGCTTCCTGGCGGCGATAGCGGCGCTGTTTTTAATAAAGATAAAGAATAACGCCCGCCCCGGCAGGAATAGCCGCGCCTTGCAGGATTTAAAAGAAGGGCTCAAATTCATAAAAAACCACCGCCTGATACTTTTGTTAATGGCGATGGTGGGGGTGGTCAGCTTATTCGGCGCCTCCTATATAATACTTATGCCGGTCTTTGCCAGCCAGGTATTAAAAGTCGGCGTCAGGGGATTAGGGGTGCTGATGTCCTCTGCCGGGGCCGGCGCCCTTTGCGGGGCGCTGCTGTTGGCGCGGCTTGGCGATTTCAAGCATAAGGGAAGGTTCCTGATTGCCTCGTCGCTGGTATTTTCGGTTTCGTTGGTATTATTTTCCTTATCAAAAAATTACCTGCTTGCGCTTTTCTTCCTGGTATTTGTAGGCGCATCGGGAGTGGCGGCGATGGCCCTGATAAACACGATGCTGCAGGTTAATGTCAGCGATGAAATGAGAGGCAGGGTGATGAGCGTATTTATGTTTACCTTTGCCGGCATTATGCCCTTCGGCAATTTGATCGCCGGAGGCATTACCCAGATACTGGGGGCCTCTTTTGCCATTTGCATAAGCGGTATTATTTGCACTTTGTTTTTTATAGGCGTAAACTTTTTCTCCGCGGATCTTTTAAGGGATAGTTGATACATTCGGCGGCGTTTGAACTCCGCCTCAGTATCAATCCTGAGCAGCACAGTAACGAAGGATTGATTTCTCAAGGATATTCTGTTAAAATAAAATAAGAAGTTTAAGGAAAGGAGACGGTAATGGGTAAGAGCCTGCTGGTGGCGGCAGTAGTTATTAGCAGTATTTTTTTAATCGGTTGCGGGAAAAAAGCGGCTCCTGCGGATGAATACCGGGAGGCGATATCAATAGAAGAGCTGGCTGCTGCTAACATAACCGTAGCGCAGCCTCAGCCTCAGCAGGAGGAGGCGCAGGAAATCCTGCCTTTGCCTCCCCGGGGCCCATATAAGCCCGCTGCAGAGGATATTCAGAAGGCATTGAAAAAGGCTAACTTTTATGCCGGCGAAATTGACGGCAAGCTCGGGCCAATGAGCCAGAAGGCAATAAAGGAGTTCCAGAAAGCCAACGGCCTTGAAGCAGACGGCAAAGTCGGCCCCAAGACCTGGGAGGCCTTAAGCAAGTATCTTAGCCAGCCTTGAAAAAGGGCTGGTTTTGTAGTATACTTTAGGTAGGCCGATAAGGGCAAACCTCTGCCGTTAAAGTACGGCGGGACCGCTTGAGTTTTTAGGCGGGCATCGAAAGATGGGGGCGTCCCGTAAAGCCTCGCGATGCTGCAAAGCGGCATTTTACGAGGCCACGGGACCACGTGAACCCGCAAAGCGGGTTCTTACGTGGCAAAGCCACAGGCCTAAATTGCCTTGCGAAGCCGTATCTTGCCTGAATCAGCAGGATAGTGAGGCACGCAAAGGGTAATATGGCAGCTGGGTTGCCGGAAGACGGTGAAGGAGGCAAGTGTTAGGACTTACGCCGCCTTTATCGGCTCTTATTAAACCCAACACCCCTCGACTTTGTTTGAGGGTGTTGTCCTGAGCTTGTCGAAGGGCAACATTTTGTTGGGTTTTTTTATTTTTTGAAGTATAATATAACCCGTGACCATTAAATTTCCTGAAGGATTCTATTGGGGCGCTGCCACCTCCGCATACCAGGTAGAGGGCAATAACAAAAACAGCGACTGGTGGGAGTGGGAGAAAAAAGCCGGCAAAGAGCCCTCCAGCGATGCCTGCGGCCATTACCAGCTTTATAAGCAGGATTTTAACCTTGCCAAAGGCCTGAATCACAATGCCCACCGCCTCTCTATTGAATGGGCGCGTATAGAGCCGCAGCAGGGGGAGTTTTGCGCCGAGGAAATAGCCCATTATAAGGACGTCATAACCTCTTTGCGGGAACGCAATATCGAGCCGGTGGTTACCCTGCACCACTTTACCAATCCGCTCTGGTTTGCCGAAAGGGGCGGCTGGAAAAATTCCTCTGCGCCGGATTTCTTCCTGCGCTACGTCGAGAAAATCACAGAGGCCTTAGGCGAAGAGGTGCATTTCTGGGTAACCATAAATGAGCCGATGGTTTATGTTTATCACGCTTATGTCCTCGGGGCATGGCCGCCCCAGGAGAAGTCATATTTACAGGCAAAAAAAGTAATCAATAACCTCATTTTAGCACACCTTAAGGCTTACCGGGCTATCCACGCCCTCTATAAAAGAAAAAACCTGAAACCCCCCGCAGTCAGTATCGCCAAGAATATCCAGCTCTTTGTAGCCGCGCCGCCCACCCTGCGCAACCGGGCGGCAGCATATTTAAGAAACAGGTCTTTTAATTTCCAATTCGTAGACGCTCTGATGCGGCATAAGGCCCTGGATTTTATCGGCATTAATTATTATACCCGCGGGATGGTAAACGTAGAGAGCTGGCTGATACAGGTCCTGCTTTTTGACGACTCAAAGGCCAAACAAAGCGGCCTGAAGAAAAATTCGCTGGGCTGGGATATCTACCCGGCAGGGCTGTATAAACTGCTTTTAAAATTCAGAAAGTACCGCCTGCCCGTATTTATACTGGAGAACGGCATCTGTACCCCCGACGATAACCTGAGGTGGGAGTTCATCCGCGAACATTTAAAAAATTTACATATGGCGATGCAGAAGGGGGTGCGGGTAATGGGCTATCTTTACTGGTCGCTATTGGATAATTTTGAGTGGGATAAGGGTTTTGCCCCGCGCTTCGGGCTGATAGAGGTGGATTATAATAATTACAGGCGCACCGTGCGGGAAAGCGCCGGGAAATTTTCCGAGGCCTGCAGGACGGGCCTGCTTGAGGTATGAAGACGCTCGGTAAGGATTTAATATTGCGGGAGATTCCTTTATTTGCGAATTTATCCCAGCCGGAGTTAAACATTATTAAAGATATCTCCGAGGTTATAGATTACAAAAAAGGCGAGGTTATTTACAAAGAGGGCTCCAGCCCCAGCGGTTTTTACTGTCTTGTCTCCGGCAGGATAGTTATCTATACCCAGGATGCAGAGGGAGAGAAATCCGTATTAGAATACCTGCATCACGGCAAGTATTTCGGGATAATTTCGCTCTTAACGGGCGAGACACATTCGGTAACCGCCCAGGCCTTTAATGACTGCGCGGTCCTGTTGATTAAAAAGGATAAATTTGATTTTATACTTAAAAAAATCCCCGGCCTGGCGATTGATTTAAGCCGGACCCTTTCGCGGCGCCTGAAACAAAAAGACATCCATCAGAAGACCATCTTTGAAAGCACGATTATTTCGGTATTCAGTTCGTATTCTCATTCCGGAAAGACCCTCTATACCCTTAACTTAAGCCTTAGCCTTAAGGGAGAGACGCATAAGTCAGTAATTATACTGGACCTCTCTCCGGCGGGTAAAATCCACAGCATGCCCGCAAAATTAGAGATCCTTGAGCCGGTAATTTTTGATTTAAGCAGCCAGCCGTCGCCAACCCCGCAGTTCTTAAAGGAGTGTATTGTAAAAAGCGGATTCGGCATAGGCCTGCTCTGCCTGCATTATAATCCCGAGGATGAAAATTACGTAAAGAACCTGCTGATGGTTTTAAGCCTCCTGGTCAATGATTACCATTACCTGATACTGGAGCTGCCTTCGGCAATGGACGTGCCTCTTTTTAACATGCTTAATCAGTCGGACTTGCTGCATTTTTTAGTAAGCCCGGAGCCGGTGGATTTAAAGAGGACCCATAATTTAATCCAGAGGCTTGGAGAGGAGTTTAACTTCAGCTTGGACAAAATAAAGGTAATTATCAATGAATACAAAAGCTCCAAACTTACCCACCAGGAGCAGCTGGGGCTGGTCAAACACAGTATTTTTGCCACCCTGCCGCGGGTGGATTTTGAGCAGGCTGAGAGGCTTGTTTTGGATAAGCCGGGTTCTGAATATGCCAGGGCGGTAAGGAGGATTGCCCGGGAGACCGGAGAGTGTCAGGTGGGGCTTGTCTTTGGGGTAGGCGTCGGCTACGGGTTCTGCCACATAGGGGTGCTTAAGGTCCTTGAGGAGGAGAATATCCCCATAGATGTGCTTGCCGGATCAAGCGTCGGGGCGGTTATCGCCAGCCTCTGGGCAAGCGGGTTTTCCAGCGCCCAAATTCTGGAGATAATCAGCAACGAGTTTAAGGAGCCCAAGCATGTCTGGGGCCTGATGGATTTTACCATCCCGCATCTGGGGTTTATCAAAGGAAAAAAGCTGCAGAAGTTCCTCAGGAAATATTTAGGCAACAAGACTTTTTATGACCTGCGGCTTCCTTTAAAGATAATTGCCAGCGAGGTAAAACGAAAGGAGGCCCGGGTGCTGGATAAAGGACCTTTGGTTGATGCGGTGATGGCCAGTTGCAGTATGCCCGGGGTCTTTGCTCCCTTTAAATTGAAGGGGGCCATGCTTTTTGACGGCGGGGTAACTAATCCCCTGCCCACCGAGGCGTTATTAAAAATGGGGGTAAAAAAGATTATCGCGGTAAACGTTACCCCCTCGCGGCAGGACATTATGCGCCAGTATAACAGGGTAAAAGAGGAGTTGGCCGCAGGCGTCCCGCAGAAGGCTAAAAAGAGGCGCTGGTTTAGCTTGAAGAGTTTCTTTAAGAACAGGTTTAAGACTAATATACTTGGTATTATTTTTAGCAGCATCGAGATATTGCAGTCGGAGGTAGCACAGAAGGAGGCGCTTCTGGCGGATGTGGTTTTGCATCCGGATACTTCAGGCCTGCATTGGTTAGAGCTGCATAAGGCGGCGGAATTTGTAAAAAGGGGAGAAGAGGAGGCGCGCAGGAACCTGGATAAGATCCGGCGGGCCGTCAGCGAATAGAAGGAGGGGGCATGGAAAAATTCAAAATTCAAAATTCAAAATTCAAAATAAAGCCAGTCGTCATTGCGAGGCGCGAAGCGCCGAAGCAATCTCATCTTTTAAGTATCTTGTTACCCTTGCTTTTATTGTCCGGATGCGCGACGGTGATTGAGGGGGCCAAGGTGGTTGCCGGCCTCTCCACCGAGGAGCTTGAGGCCAATAGGAAAGGGGCGATCAAGAAGACCTTTAACTGTAACTATGATACCTGCTATAACGAATCAAAAAGAATACTCACGCAGAAGGGCGTCTATATTTACGCGCAGGACCAAGAGAAGAAGATGATTGCGGTGTATCTTTCGGAGACGGATACTACTCCGGCAGGGGTCTTTTTTAAAATAGTGGATGACACTCATACCCAGATAGAGGTTGCCTCGCCGAGTACTTTCGGCAAGGAGTATATCGCAGAAAAGTTGTTTTTGCCGTTAGATAACTTAACTGAGCAGCCGGGGAGTTTTTCTAATCCCACGACTGCTCATCCTGACGAGCGAAGCGAGGAAGGATCTCTGGAGAAAGAAGAGGTGCAGGAGGATGCAGAATAAGGCTTGGGAGATAAGCGATTTTGTAAAGCAGTGCCATAAAACCGCCAAAGAAAAGGGTTGGTGGGATAACGAGCGCAACGACGGGGAACTGATCGCGCTTATGCATTCGGAGCTCTCGGAGCTGCTGGAGGCGATGCGTAACGGAGGCAGCAAAGACGATGTCGCAGAGGAGCTTGCGGATTGCTGCATCCGTATTTTTGATTACTGCGGGGCAAGGGACATTGATCTGGACGGAGCCCTGCGTAAAAAGATGGAGTATAATAAGGGCCGGCCCCATCGCCATGGGAAAAAATTTTAGGATTAGTCTAATCCGCCACAAAGCTTGGCGGGCCTGGAAATAACAATATTCATGTCATTGCGAGGACGCTGATCCTGAGCGAAGCGAAGGGGAAGCGGACGAAGCAATCTATTTAGGGAGGAAATATGCCATACGACAGCAGTTTGGATGAACAGTTATTTCTTGAGTCCTGGGAAAATGATACCGGTAAAATCGTAGTCAGCGTCAACTCCTACAATAAAGGCCAGAAGAAGATCCAGATTGTACGAGAGATTAAGAACAGAGAGGGTAACTTTAGCTTTGCAAAACTGGGGCGATTGTCTAAAGAAGAGATGGAGGGTATTTTACCTCTGATTCAGCGGGCGATAAAAGTTATGTAATGGATACTCTGGAGCACCTGCAGGCTCATCTGCAGGGCAAGGTGGTTATCTTAGGCATTGGAAATACTCTGCGCGGCGACGACGCCATAGGCTCTCTTCTGGCGGCCCGGCTTAAGGATAAAGTCCCTTATATAGTCTACGACTCCGGGATGAGCCCGGAAAACTACCTAGGCAAGGTTGTTAAAGACGCCCCCGACAACATCATCATCATTGATGCGGTTGATTTTGGCGCAAAACCCGGTGAAATCAGGGTAGTTGAGGGCACAGAGCTTGAGACTACCAACATGTTTTCCACCCACAACGCCTCTATCTCTCTGGCGATTAACTACTTGAAAAGTAGCTTAAAGGCGGATATAATAATTTTAGTTATACAGCCAGAGGACGTTTCCTTCACCGATAAATTAAGCCGGCAGTGCCAAGAGGCGCTGGATTTACTGGAGAATTGGTTTAAAGCCTTTTCAAAAAAGGAGCTCAAGTGAGCCGTTGGGCCCGTTGCGGAAAAGTTTTTTATTTTTTAATTATTTTGTCCTTCTGTGGTATTTGCGGCTGTGCGCCGCTGATAATAGGTGGGGCAGGGGTTTTGGGGGGTTATGCCATAGGCCGCGATAACATAAAGGGCCATAGCGAGAAATCTTATAATAGTATCTGGCGTTATGCTTTGAGGGTGGCTAAGATCAAGGGTAAGCTTACAAAGGAAGATAAGAAAAACGGAGAGATTGAATTGGAGGCAGAGGGCAGCCGGGTCTGGATTAAGCTGACTAAGTTAACCAAGTCTGCTACTGAAATAAAGGTTTCCGCGCGCAAACACTCCCTGCCTAACCTGAAATTGGCCGAGGAGATTTTTATAAAGATTATGGACCAGGTTAAATAAAAAAAGAGGCGGGCGCGTGATAGCAAACCTTGCGGCAGGCATCCTTACGGTTTTAAGCCTCTTTTGCGGCTTTGTTTCGCTTATCTTTTCGCTGGAGGGCCATTTTACCTTTGCCTCCTGGGCGATAATTTTAGCCGTTGTCTTTGACGGCCTGGATGGGCAGGTTGCCCGCAGGAACCCCGTGCCGAGTGAGTTCGGCAGGGAGCTGGATTCGCTGGTTGATGTGGTCTGTTTCGGGATAGCCCCGGCGGTATTAGGGTATGTCTTTGTCTACGGTGAGTTTTATTTCTGGGCGACAGCGGCTTTATTTATTTATCTTACCTGCAGCATAATACGCCTGGCAAAATACAATATTACCCCCAAGGGGGCCCTGCCCAAGCATTTTAGCGGCCTGCCCACTACTGCCGGCGGGGGGATGCTGGCTTCGTTTATCCTGGTATACAGAGGATACACTCGTTTTCCTCCGCCGATTTTATTTTTGGTGCTGGTTATCGCGCTTTCGTATCTTATGGTTTCTAAGATAAGATACTTAAACTTAGACGGCTTAAAAGAGGTTTTCAGGGGTTCTCCGCGGCCGGCGATGGCAGTGCTTGCGGTCTTAATTCTGGTCTCAATAATTTTTTACCGCGCCTCGGATGTATTCCTGCCCGAGGTCGCCGTCTTTACGCTCTTTGTAATCTACCTATTTTCCCCTTTATGCGTTCGCCGCCTGAAAATCCCATCTTTGAGACAGGGATAAATGCGGCTCAGTATCAACCCCTGAAGTCATATGGAGGGTTGATTTACGCGGAAAATAGTGTAGAATATTACTTTAGCATACAGTCATTGCGACTGCGAGGGCGTTAGCCCGAGCAGGAAGCAATCTCAAAATCTTACGAGCCGAAGTAGCTCTCCGCCACAAAACACGGCGGATTCGCCAACAAAAAGATTTAGCCGAGGTAGCTCAGTGGTAGAGCGCGGCCCTGAAAAGGCCGGCGTGGGAAGTTCGATTCTTCTCCTCGGCATAATTATTTAAAAGGCAGTTTTCATAACTGCCTTTTTTATTTAGTTTTACGGCGTAATTGTATGGAATCCATTGGCTCAACCTCGCCGTAACTCCCTGCCTGCCTGCGGTAGGCAGGCCTGCCGGCAGGCAGGCTTGTGCACATTTGCCGAAAATTTTCTAATGTGCTCGCAAGCAAAACCATAAAATCTATCAATTAACCCTTTTCTTAAGCCCGCACCCGCACAATTCCGGGGACATTGATTCCTAATAAATAAGTATGATGTCCCCAGAAACGGGGTCAGAATTATTTTTCAAAATAAATCTGACCCCGTTTTCCTTTTAATTTGCCTTGACCGGCCTCGGCTGCGGCAGTAAAATTAAAGCAATGCAGGGAGGTATTTGTAAGGAGGCGGTATGAAGAAATACATTTTTTCTGTGATATTGCTATTGGTTACCTGTTCTGTTGTTAGCGCCTCAAAGGTTCCTGATAATTGCGTTTGTGAGATTACCGCCAGGGTTATTTCCGCCAAGGAAGAGCCGGTCAAAAAGGATGAATTTCAAAAGCAAGATTTAACTTCAGTGTTTCTGGAAATAGAAATTACCAAGGTTGGCTCTATGCTAAGAAAAGGGGATGATCCTGAAATGACCTGTGAGCAGTATAAAATCGGAGAGAAGATCACGCTTAATACGATAAAAGAGCGGGATTTTATTGATAAAAATATTATAATTAAGCCCGGCATAATAATCAAAGGCAATATAGAATATACGGGTGATGAAAGAGGCACTTGGTATTTTCTGGATAAGATAGGGCTTGCGAATGGACAATAATGAATTTGTAAGAGTTCATTCGGTCTCAAGGCCGGATGATTTGGCGCTAATTAAGTCTATTTTACAATCTCGGGGAATAGAATATTTTATTAAAGGAGAGAATTTCGGCACGCTTTACGGCCCGGCAGACGGGCTTAGTTTAATGGATGTAATGGTCAGGGAAGGCCGTTTGGATGAAGCAAAAGAACTTCTGAAAGGTTTTATTAACCCGCCCCAAAAATAAGTATGATGTGGGAGCGCCCACAGAGTTTTTTGTTAGAAAAAAAGGGAGGAGACAATGAAGAAGAAGCTATTAGCAGTTGGCTGGGCAATAGGAATTATTGCGGTAATTTCAGTATTCATGCCTGTCAATGAAATTTCAGCAGATGAATTTATTGTAAAAGAGGGCATTTTTGCGCCTATGAACGACCTGGCTTCTGAGTATGGGGGAATGACAATAACTAAAGATGAAATATCATGGAAGAGCGGGGTAGATAGCCGCTACAGTATTCTCGAAAACGAGGATGGTTACTGCGTGATTAAATTACTGGCAGCTTCCGTGCCTGAATTTGATGGCAACGAATATAGATTTATTAAAATTTCTTCGGCAGAGGCAGAGCGGGGTGCGGGGGCGGTATGCCTTGAGTTCGCAAGGGCCTTAGAGGATTTTGGCAATAAGGACAACAAGCAGTTATTTTACGGTTTAATATTTAAAGAACCTGGTATATAATTCCGGGCAACTCCATACAGTACTTAACTCATAATTAACTATATCCTCTTTAGAATCGGGTTAAAATAGCCGCTGGCCAGAATTTCACGGAATACGGGAGGCGCTATGAATATTACAATATCGCATAAAACAAATTTTATCGGCATCTTGGCGCTTGCGTCCGGAGCATTTATTGAGTTTTGGTTCCTTACTATTGGATTGTATATTACGTTATTCTCATACGACACGAGTAAAGAGATTACGGATTTTCTTTTCTTAATTCTTGGTATTATTCTTGGTTTAATGTTCTTTCTGGGGGGATTAGGCGTTCTACGGCGCCGTTTGAGGTTACGAATGCTTCTTGTCGTAGATTTATATCTGGGGGCCGCGGTAATGGCATTTATATTCATTATGAATATTTCATCAGGCCTGATAGAAATGAGACATCAGTCCTTTGAATTCCTTCCATGGATAGGGGGGGCCATATTCTGTCTTCTGATAGGAGTAGCATTAGCCTTTCAGGCACTATTTCTAAATAGGGCGGACGTTAAAGAACTATTCAAAATAGAATGATGAAATTCCTGAAAAGGGCTTTTCTTTATATTTGTTTATTCACGTGTATATTTTTTATTCCCGCATCAGTTCACGGCCAAGAGCAGAAAAACACAACAGATGGGGAAGGGCGCTTAGTTAGCATGCCCAGTCCTGCCGCGGTTTATTCTGCCAAAATGGGATATAAATACGAGCTTCGCAAAGAAGGAGATAGTGTTGTTATTTTTCCTGATGGCACAGAATGTAATGCCTGGGCCTTTTTTAGAGGCAAGGCCGGGCAAAAACGGTCTTATTGCCAACAACACGGAGGAAAAATAGAAAACAGGGTGCAGGATTTGGGGAGTTGGACCGCAGAGTATGCGGTTTGTGTTTTCTCGGATGGATCAGAGTGCTACGAGATGGATTATATAGATGGCGAATGCGCCCCGGGCCAATATAAGAAATGGGAAATTGGGGACAGCGGTCGTTTTCTGCAATAAAATAGCAGCTGACCCCATTTTCCTAAAATCTTAAATCCCTTACCATTTTGAAACAGGAGCGGCATAATTGAAAGAAAAGGTTGGTTATCGTGAAGATATTTATTAGTGATTTGCATTTAGGCGACGGTTCAAGAACTGATGATTTTCACCGTGATAAACTATTTTTGGAATTTCTTGAATTTGTTAAAACCCAAGCCGAAGAATTGATTATATTAGGAGACTTTCTTGAATTATGGCAGGCTGATTTGGACAGAGTTTTATTTAAACACAGTGAAATTATAAATAAGCTATTATGTTTAAGGAATGAATTAAAGATAACCTATGTAATTGGAAACCATGATTACATACCATTTATAAAATTTACAGATTCAAATGTTGGGATATCTTTAGAATACCGTGATATTGAAAATGGTATTATTGCCGAACACGGCCATAAGTATGATATATTCAACCGCTATAAAAACCCCATAAAATCAATTAAGCAGCCTTTAGGTAAACAATTAACACTATTTGTAGCATATTTAGAGAAGTTGATTCATCCTAATTTTGACACATGGACAAAAAAAATAATAGAGAATTTGGACTATTTCTTGCAAGAGGCTATATTTATAAGAAATAAGGTCACTCCTGCAACAAAGGAATATTTAAGGCGAGGTGGCCACTTCGGTGAATTTGAGGAAGCAGTAAAAAATCACATAAATAAGGGGGCAAAAATTGTTATATTCGGACATACACATAAATCACAGCTCCAAATTGTAAACCAGGGCATATATGCAAACTGTGGAGCCTGGGTAGATGATGTAGAGCCCACTTATATAGCTTATTATAAGGATAGAATAGAGCTTAAAGAAGCACTCACTCATAAAGTCATTGAACAAATAATATTAAAACACGAATAAACCGAAAAAGAAAAAGGACACAACTCCTTGAAATTGCTATAACTATAAACTCCGTAAATAACTTACGGAGATTTTTTGTTTTAACCATATTTAATGAATTCTAACCTATTTTAATATTATATGGACACTATTTGGACACCGGGAATCACTACATCAGGACGTTGTGAACGCAATATGACATACGAGTATGAACTGGTGCGGGCTTGTCTTAAATCCCCTACCATTTTGAAGTAGAAGTGGTATAATTAAAAAATAAGGAGGGTTTATGTTGATAAAAGAGATAATGACACAAAATGTTATTACGGTTAGCCCCGAAATGAACATTCACAAATTGGCAGAATTATTTATGGAGAAAAACATAAGCGGTGCTCCAGTAGTAGATAAGAGCGGAAAATTATTGGGGGTTGTGAAGGAAGAAGGCGTGATTTTTCAGGATAAAAAAGTGCATCTGCCAACCTTTATCAATCTTTCTTTTGGGTTTCTCGCTTTGGGAACCAAGAGATACAATGAAGAAATAGAAAAGATTACAGCAAGTAAAGTATCCAGCATCATGGAAAAAGATATAGTTACTATTAATCCTAACACAGGAATAGAGGATGTTGCTACCTTAATGATTGAAAAAGATATTTATTATTTGCCTGTGGTAGATAAAGATAAGTTAGTAGGTGTGATTACAAAGAAAGATATTGTTCGTGCTATTGCGAAAGAAAAAGTCTAATTAGACCCAGGACCATAGAGACCATAGGCGCTTTACGCATTTATCTGAAATCAATAAAATTACAATGCAATTCTTTCTTAATACAGAGGGTGTATTTGTTTTGTAACCCTATATCGATAAGTAGGTTATGTAAAGCGTCTACAATTGGAAGGAGAGATTATGAGAAAATTTATAGTAATTGCGCTTTTGGCCGCGCTTCCCTTAATGCAGGGGTGCGCTGTTTTTGTGGCATCGCAGTTGGGCTATTATGAGGCCAAGTCAAAGTATTCAAGGCTGTATTCTGTTTATGAATCTCTGCAGGAAGAGGAAGGCGCGCCTGTTCAGGATTATGAGGAGTGGCTAAAAGAACAACCCTTAACCCATAATGAAGTCAAGGTCTTCGTGATTCGCGGGATTCTCTCTAAGGAAGAAGCCCAGCAGATACGGGCGAGGGAGGGGGGCTACTAAACTAAATAAAAACCCCGCTGCCAAATGCTGTCGGCAGCGGGGTTTTTATTTTTTAGGCTTTTAAGTTATACTACTCTGCTGACGTTGGTGGCCTGTTCGCCTTTAGTGCCTTGGGTGATTTCAAACTCGACTTCCATCCCCTCCTCTAAGGTCTTGTAGCCGTCGCCCTTAACCGCGCTGTAATGTACAAATACGTCTTTACCTTCTTCGGAAGTAATAAAACCGTAACCCTTCTGGTTGCTGAACCATTTTACTTTTCCTTTTGCCATTTGTTGTTGTTTCACCTCCCCTCAAACAAAAAAAACCGCAAAGCTTTTTGATAATCTTTTTAAGCTTTACGGTAATTTCTGTAACACTATTCTTATTTCTCCTCGCTGCGTTTCCAAATCAAACAAACTATATCATCTTTTTTAGTTTTGTCAATATTTTTTTAGCCTTTTTGCCCTTGTAATAGCCGGGAAAACTGATATTATATTAATAATTATGAAAAAAGCGGGTAAACTCGTTATCGTCTCCTGGGCGCTCTATGACCTGGCAAATCAGTTTTTCGCCCTAAACGTCGTTTCCTTATACTTTGTCCGCTGGCTTACGTTGGAAAAAGGGGCGCCGGAGATCCTCTATAGCGTATTTTTCGGGATTTCAACTCTCTTTGTGGCTTTATTTGCCCCGGTATTAGGGGCAGTCTCCGACGCCGCCGGAAGGCGCATGCCCTTTCTTCTTTACTGCACCTTGCTTTCCATATCATTTACCATGCTGCTGGGGCTGGCCGGGAATATTTTTCTGGGGCTGGCCTTTTTTGCTATTGCTAATTTCGGCTGCCAGATGGGTATAGTCTTTTATAATGCCCTGCTTGCCGATATAGCCCCCCGCCGTAAATTAGGGCTGATCTCCGGCCTGGGCAGGATGTTCGGTTACGGCGGGGCAATCGTTACCCTGCTTATTACAAAGCCGATAATACTAAAAAGCGGTTATCAGGCGGTTTTTTTGCCTACCGGTTTTTTCTTTTTACTGTTTTCCCTGCCCTGTATACTCTTTGTAAAGGATGCCGCCCCCCGTCCGGTGCGGGTAAGCGCCCTTAGTTTTTTTAACAAAGAAAGCTTCGTTACTTTTTTAAAAAACATAAGGAGCATTATTTTCAGCGCGCAGGAGTTTCCCTACCTTTCTAATTTTTTAAAGGCCTCTTTCTTTGCTCTATGCGGGATAAACGCGGTAATCCTTTTTATGTCTATTTATGCCACGAAGGTTTTTGCCTTAGGCGAATCGCAGATTATAGACCTGGTCGCCTTTTCCGCCCTTTTTGCCATAGTGGGAAGTTTTATCTCCGGCTTTATCAGTGATTACATCGGACACAAACGCACCCTCTTTGCGGTATTCATCATGTGGATAGCCTGTTTTACCTGCGGGGCATTTGCCCGGAACTTTACTTTATACTGGGTAGTCGGGGCGCTGGTCGGCCTTGCCCTCGGCGCCACCTGGACGGTTTCCCGCGCCCTGGCCGTCAAGATAGCCCCGCCGGAAAGATTAGGCGAGATATTCGGCCTGTTTAATTTTGCCGGGTATCTTGCGGCGATAGTCGGGCCGTTATTTTGGAGCCTGGTTTTATTAATCGCCGGCTCATTCGGCGCCAAAGGTTACCGCCTGGCATTGTTGAGTTTAAATTTATTTATGTTCGTAGGCCTGTGGTTTTTGCTGCGCATACCAAAAATAAAAGTAAATGAATTCGCAGGAATTAGTAATCCACAAAAGATTTAGCGAGGTTGCCCGCCGTTTTCCCGGCAAGGCCGCCCTTCAGGTTAAAAGGGGGGGGCGTTGGGAGAAAATTAACTATAAAGATTTAGAGGAACGGTCATTGAGGGTAGCCGGATTCCTGCGCCATAGCGGTGTTAGCTCAGGCGGCTTTGCCGGGCTTATTCTGGAGAACCGCCCCGAGTGGATGGTGATTTATTTGGGGATGATGTATGCGGGAATAGCCTGCGTGCCGCTTGATACGCAGTTAACCGGCGATGAGCTCTTAAACCTGGCCTCCGACAGCGGCGCTAAGGTTCTTTTTTGCTCAAACGAGATCTTCAATAAAAAAATTACCCCCCAACTCCGCGGGCTTTTAAACAAGATCGTCATACTGGGCCTTGACGGGGCGCCGCCGGATGGCTGCCTGGATTTTAAGGAGATAGAAAACTTTGCCCCTTTAGATGAATCCGGCAGCCCTTCCGAGCCGGAGGCAATTGCCTCCTTGATTTATACCTCCGGCACCACCGCCGTGCCCAAGGGGGTGCTCTTGGCTCATAAAAACCTCTGCTCAAATTTCTTGAGCATATCTGAGTTAAACCTTTTTCACTCCAGCGACAATATTCTCTCAATTCTGCCCCTGCACCATTCGTATCCGTTTATGGTGAATTTATTAGTCCCGCTTTTATCCGGGGCAACGGTTACATTTCCGCTTGCGGGATTTAAGCCGCAGGAACTGATAACGATTATGCGGGAGGCAGCCGTTACTCTTTTGGCCGGGGTGCCGCAATTTTTCTCTCTTATCTATAATTCCATCTCCGAGAAGATAAAGAAGGCGCCATTTTTTATCAGGCCTTTTCTTTCGCCCTTTATCAGGGCGCAGGTCAAACGGCAGTTCGGCAGCCTAAGGTTTATGGTCAGCGGCGGGGCAAGGCTTGAGCCTGCGCTTGCCCGGGGCCTGGAGAAAGCGGGCCTTAGAATTACCGAGGGATACGGGCTTACCGAGACTTCGCCGGTAGTAACCCTTAATCCTATCAGGCGCGTTAAATTCGGCTCAGCCGGGACGGCTATACCCGGCGTCCAGATAAAAATAAAAAGCCCTGATAGCGCAGGGACAGGAGAGGTTTTAATCAAGGGGCCCAATGTGATGATGGGGTATTTTAAGCATCCGGAATTGACTTCGGCGGTGATAAAAGACGGCTGGTTTCATTCCGGGGACTTAGGTTATATTGATAAAGAGGGATATCTGTTTATCACCGGCAGGGAAAAGGAAGTAATTGTATTGAGTTCAGGCAAGAATATTTATCCGGAGGAACTGGAGGCATATTACGGCGCCAGCCCCTGCATAAAAGAAATCTGCGTTCTGCAGAAGGCCGAAAAAAAATCCGGACTAGCCTGTGAGCCGTTGTATGCGGTAGTATTTCCGGATTTTGAATACTGCCGTAAGCAAAACATAGCCAATATTTATGCCAAGGTGCGCTGGGAACTTGAGAATTTATCCAGGAAACTCCCTGCCTACAAGCATATTATGGGTTTTGCGCTTACCAAGTTTGAATTGCCTCGCACCACCCTGAAGAAATTAAAGAGGTACAAGATAAAACAAGACTACTCCAAAGACATAACCGGCGGCGAGCCCGGCGTTAAAAAGAGCGGCCTCTCGCAGGAGGAGAAGGAAATCTTGGGTACTGAAACCGCCCAAAAAATAATCCGTTATCTTGCCGCCCAGCTGAAAAAACCGGTGTATTTAGACAGCCACCTTGAAATAGACCTGGGAATTGACTCCCTGACGCTGGTGGAGTTGGCGTTAGGCATAGAGAGGCTATTTTCGCTTGACTTGCCGGATGATTTCTTTTTGGGGGCGGCTACTATAAAAGAGGTAGTCCTGAAGATAGAGGATTTGCGCAAGGGCTGCCCGTCGGCCGCAAAATCAACCCTGGAAAACTGGGGCCAGATTTTAAGAGAGCCGCCGCGCGCAGAGATAATCAAAAAAATCCGGCTGAAGCCGGCCCTGCTTGATTATCTGCTTACCGGGATCTTTAAGGCGCTGTTTCTTTTGATTTTCAGGGCGCTTTGGTTGTTGAGGATAAGGGCAGAAAGCCCGCTTGCGCCAAAGGGCCCTTATATTATCTGCCCCAACCACGCCAGTTTCTTAGACGGATTCGTGGTTTTTGCCGGCCTCCCCCTGAAAGTCGCCTTAAATACCTATTTTATCGGGCACAGTTATATCTTTGAGTACCCGCTGGTAAAATGGGCGATAAAGTTGGCGCGGCTTATCCCGATTAACCCCAATACCCGCTTAGTGGATGCGATGCAGGCGGCTTCTTACCTTCTCTCTAAGGGCAAGATTGTCTGCATCTTTCCGGAAGGGGAGCGTTCCATAAACGGGGAGCCGGCAGAATTCAAAAAAGGCATCGGCATCCTGCTTAAGGAGCTTGGCATCCCGGCTGTGCCCGTCTACATTAAGGGAACGCATCAAGCCTGGCCAAGGGGGGCGCCCGCGCCAAAGCCATACCCTCTAAAGATTACCTTTGGGAAGCCGCTTTTGGCGCAGGAGCTGCTCAAGCAGGGCACTGAAGGCCCCGTAGGCGCCCATGAAGCCATCGCCTCGGCTTTAAAGGAGGAGGTAGTAAGGCTGAAACCGTAAAAACGGAGTCAGGCCGCATTGCTTCGAACGGGGATAACGGTGAATTTGAAGAAAAATATTGACTAAATTCATTTGTATAATATAATAAACAATTGTATAATGTATTATACAGGAGATTCAATGAAGATGAAGAGGAATAATAAAACCATAGACATATTCGGGGCGACTAATTCGCTTAAAGTGCTTTCCTATCTTGTCCAGCATCCAGGCAAGGAATTTTTAAACAGTGAAGTTCAGAAAGCGACCTTAGCAAGCAGAGCCGGCGCATACCTCGCCTTGAGAGAGCTTGTACGCCAAGGCCTGGTTTCGCAGGAAAGAAGAGGAAGGCTTATCTTTTATCGTATCGTCTATGATGATGTTGCCATAAAGCAATTTAAAATACTAAAGAACGTATTTGCGCTGCGCGCTATTATATCAAAGCTTAAACCCTCTTCGCGTAAGGTTGTACTTTATGGCAGCTACAGCCGCGGAGAGAACGATCCCTCAAGTGATATTGACCTCTTTATGCTCTCAAAAGATCCTATCGCAACAAAGGATACGCTTTCTTCCATAAGAACCAAGCAGAAAATCCAAGCTGTTGTTAAAACTTCATCTGAGTTTGCTAATTTTAAGGAGAGCGAGAAGGTTTTTATGCAGGAGGTGGAACGAGGCATAGTGCTCTGGGAAGAGAAGGAATGACGATAGAATACGATGATTGTATAAAGAGAGGCAAGATTAAACCGTTTTCGCGCGGGCCCGCGCTGGCTGCAAAGGAAATTGAAGCAGCAGAATCAGACTTAAACCGTGCGCATAAAACCCATAGCGAAGCTGATTATAAGTGGGCGACTATCCAAATTTACTACTCGATGTTCCATAGCGCAAGGGCCTTGCTATATGTCAAAAGCCTCCGGGAGCACAGCCATTATTGCCTTGTTGCCGCTATCAAGATTATTGTATGTTGAAACAAAGATTATCCCGGTACATATCCTTGGAGGATTCCAACAGGCCAAAGACTTAAGAGAAGAAGCCGATTATTACAACAGATGGTCACAGGCCGGCTGCGAAAAGTTGATAAAGCTGGCTGAGGAGTTTTTGGTGATAGCCAAAAAGACGGTTTTGACGAGATGAATGGCGAAACGGGGGCAGAATTATTTTTAACTATGCCGCGCTCTACGGAAATAAATCTGGCTCCATTACCGACAAGATTGATACATGGCTGGAGAAGCAGGGGGATGTGAGATAGGGGAGAGTTTATTTATAGTCTATGAAAGAATTTACTTTATTAATTAACAATAAAGATTTAGATACCGGTATCTACGATTATTATCCATATATAGATAAAGTTATTACCGATTACCAGGGCACCAGAGAAAGGCTAAGCGAATTAAAGGAGGGCAATGTTCCGAAAGACGTTGATTATTATATATACGCCCGTTATTGCATAAATAAAGATGATACGAATGCTATTGCTATGGAGTCGGCTCGCTGCGCTTTTAAGGAATTTAAAAAAATTCCTCTTTCTGTCCGCAAAAAAATTCTGCTCGGCATTTATTCCTCTTTGCTTGATAATAAAGAGGAATTCCTTAAGATTCTAGCCTTTGAAGGGCATCCCAGGAAGTTGGGAGAGTGGGAATTTGAAGGTATGCGTG
Source organism: Candidatus Omnitrophota bacterium (assembly GCA_043797735.1). Lineage (GTDB taxonomy): Bacteria > Omnitrophota > Gorgyraeia > Gygaellales > Profunditerraquicolaceae > BS750m-G77. Next base: position 19,785 of record JAZDPH010000066.1, read on the forward strand.
TCGGTAGCAGTCCCGAAACCATCAATTATTATTGCAAGCTGATACAAAAAGAAATAGCCAAAAGTTTAAATGAAATCTTGTACGACGCAAGAAGACCTGACGGAGTAGTTTGTATAAGTCCACCCCGAACCGCCGCTGCCAGTAATTCTTTTAATGCTGTTTTAACTTTTTTAGTAGGTAATGTCTTAATTGTAAAACCTCCTTTAAAGACACCGATTTCTACTGTTTTTCTATGGAAAAATGTAGTGAATCCAGTACTGCAAAAATATGATACTCCTCCGGGATTATTGAATGTTGTTATAGGCAACTCAAAGAAATTAATGGAGGAGTGGCTTGGAAGTCCATTCGTGAATGATATTATACAATTTGGAGATAGTAAGAAAGGAATTGAAGAGGGCGCGCAAATATACAAGGCAAATAAGAAACCCATCCTTGAACTTTCTGGCAATGATATCCTTATGGCTTGGAAAGATGCTAATTTAAAGGGGGCGACCGATTCTTTGCTCGAAGGCTTTTTGGGTTCAACACAAGTCTGCATGATGCCAAAGATCGCTTTAATTCACGAAGGCATTTTTGATAAATTTCTAAAAGAATTCACCGAGAAGACAAAGAGGTTGAAAGTAGGATTGCCTTCAGATAGCGAAACGCTCTTAAGTCCGGTATCCAAAATTAAAGAATATTTTATTTTTTTAGAAGATGCTTTATCAAAAGGAGCAAGTTTGATCTGCGGCGGGAAAAGAATGAATCATCAGGGCAAGTTAGATGAAAATGGCTCCTATATACAACCTACGCTAATAAGAATAGATGATGTTGATAAAGCAAAGACTATGATGTGCATTAATGAAGAAATATTTTTTCCTTTGATTCCGTTAATAAAAATAAACGGAAGCGAGGAAGATATTTTTAATAAAATGGTAGAGATGGTCAATACTCACAATTATGGATTGAGGGTCTCTTTATGGATTTCTTCTGGAACTTATACCAGAAAATTTGCAAAACAATTAGATAATTGCGGTATATTAAGGATAAACTTAAGGCATGTAGGTTTTTCTTATTATATTTCAACGCACGGTGGCACGAAAAGAAGCGGCGGGCCGTATGGAGAAATGAATTATTTCTGGCAAAGAACATCTCATTTACAAGGCGTTTGCAGGGCAATTGTTAAAAAATCTAAACAGGATGAATAAAAAATTACCCGATTTAAAAATACGTGATTTAATCATCAATCCTCCCATAATTCAAGGCGGTATGGGGGTGGCAGTTTCAAAGGCTAAACTTGCGGCAGCTGTTTCTAATACTGGAGCATTAGGTGTTATCGCAAGTGTTGGTTTAGGAAAAAAAAGTAAAATGAAGCAAGAATATGAGAAGGCTTCAGCCGAAGCTTTAGAAAATGAGATAATAGCTGCAAGGAAATTGACAAGTGGTCCTATGGGCGTTAATATAATGGCGACTTTGAATAATTACGATAGCTTAGTTAAGGTTTGTGTTAAAAATAATGCTGAGGTAATAATTTCAGGTTCCGGGTTACCGCTTAAATTGCCAAGATTAGTTGAGAACTCCAATATAAAATTAGTCCCAATAGTTTCTTCTGGAAGAGCAGCCGAACTTATCTGCGCTGTTTGGCAAAAGAGGTTCAAGAGACTGCCTGATGCTTTAGTTGTTGAGGGACCTTTAGCTGGAGGCCACTTGGGGTTTAGATTAGAAGAGTTGAGCAACATAGAGAATTTTACCCTTGAAAGACTAGTAACCGATGTGCTGACCGTAGCCAGAAAATACGAGAGATTTTTGGCAATGAAAATCCCTGTAATCGCAGCCGGAGGAATTTTTGATGGTAAAGATATCGCAAGAATGCTAAAACTGGGGGCCAGCGGAGTCCAGATGGCAACAAGATTTGTTTGCACTTATGAGTGTGATGTTTCCGATGCATACAAAGACGCTTATTTGAAGACAAAAAAAGAAGATATATTAATAATTGATAGTCCCGTAGGGCTTCCCGGTCGGGTAATAAAAAACGAGTTTGTCGAAAGAATTCTTAAGGGAGAGAAAATAAAATTCAAGTGCCATTATAAATGTCTAAAGACTTGTGATGAAAAAACCGTTTCTTACTGTATAGCAGATGCATTGGTTAATTCTGCAAAAGGCGATATGAAAAATGGATTCGCTATGTGTGGAACAAACGCCTACCGAGTCAAAAAGATAGTTTCAGTTAAAGAGCTAATAGATGAACTCATAGTAGAAGCCAGTGAAGAATTTAACAAGGATAGAAAATAATCCACTAAAATAAAATGAACATTTACGCGATTACATCACTAATTGGCTCTACATCTTCTTTATTCCTGGGGGTCTTTGTATATTTAAAGGGCAAGAATAACAAAGTAAATAGATCTTTTGCTCTGTTAAGTATTGGGATATTTATCTGGGTGTTTGGTTGTTTTATGGAAAGTTCCGTCACTGATTCTAATTCGGCTTTATTTTGGGATAAATTCCTTTATACTGGCGTAGCTTTTGCACCTACGCTTTTCTTGCACTTTAGCTTAGTCGTTGCTGAGAAGAAAAGAAATAAAATTCTTGCGGCACTCTATTTGCTGTCCTTTACTTTTCTATTTCTAAATCTTATACCGCATTGGCGCCCAATATTTATAACAGATGTCCAGCGTGTATTTCCTTTCAGATATATTGCTGTTCCGGGCCCAATCTGGTATTTATATCTACTTTATTTTGCATTTTGCGGTCTTTACCCATTTTATATCCTAATCAAAACGCTTAAAGAAGGAATTTCTTTGCACAGAAAGGAACAAATAAAATATATGATTTTTTCCCTCGTTGTTATATTCATAGCAGCGAGCATGTATTTATCGTTAGTTTTAAGTGTAGCCGCGCCCCCCATAGATAATCTTCTTGTTGCAACCTTCAGTTTCATTACTGCCTATGCTATTGTTCGGCATAAGTTAATGGACATCGAAGTCCTCATTAAGAAATCCCTGGTCTTTGGCGGGATGTTTGCGTTTGTGCTGGGGATTTTTGTGAGTATTACGCTTCTGGTGTCTCACTTAATCGGGGGTGGTAAATTCATCTCGCTGGCAGTCAGCGCCGTTATAATAACGCTCCTCCTGCGCCCCATAGAAAAATGGCTGGTAAACACCACCGACAAATTCCTCTTCCAGAAAAAACACGAATACAAAGAGATACTCAAGGCCTTTATTGATGAAGTGATAACCGTCTTGAACCTTGATGAAATCATTAACTCTACCCTTGACTTGTTAGAGAGGGCTATTCATCCCTACACCTGCGCGATATTCATTCTCAATAGAGCAGAAGACAAATATCAGTTGTATAATTCCCGCGGGTTAGGCAATAAGGAGGTTGTTTTTGACTCCGGCTCAAGGTTAATTACTTTCCTTAAAAAATCCCGTCAGCCGGCAGTCCTCAAGCAGATAAACGGGGTTACCGGCGTCAGCCCCGATATCCAGCGGGAGATGGCAGGCCTTGAAGCCGTTGTTTGTCTCCCGTTATTACTGCATAGCGACCTGATTGGCTTTATCTCATTAGGCAAAAAGAAATCCGATTTGGAATACACCAAAGATGATTTAGATATCCTCTTGGACCTTGCCCGCACCGAATCCATAGCAGTAGGCAATGCCCAGCTGCTTCAGGAGGCGGCCCAGTCAGAGCGCCGGGCGGCAATCGGGACAATGTCCGCCGGAATTAACCATGAAATCGGCAACCCCTTAAACATCATTAATACCAAGATTCAGGTGTTTCTGGTAGGTATTGAGCGGGGGTTTTACCGGGATAAATCCAAAGAAGAGATAATCCTGGAATGTAAGGGGATACTTAATAATACCCTGGCCCAGACAAACCGCATCGCCGATATAACCAAGCGGCTTTCTAATTTTGCCAAGCCCTCCAAAGAATTCAAGCCGCGGTTAATTGATATTTCCGAGGAGATAGGCGAAGCCCTGGCGGTGGTAAGCCACGACCTGGAGCTGGAGAAGATAAAGATAGAGAAGCAGATTTCATTAGAGCTGCCGAAAGTCCTGGCGGATAAACAGGCAATGCAGCAGGTGTTCTTTAACCTGATCAGGAATGCCGCGCAGGCAATTGATAAGACAGGCTCAATTACGATAAAAGGAGTTCTAACGCGCCAAGGCAGGGTTCATATTGAAATAGAGGATACGGGCAAGGGCATCCCCGACGACAAAAGACACAAGATATTTGAGCCGTTCTTTACCACTAAGGGCCCTAAGGGCGGGACAGGGCTGGGGTTGTCAATCGTCAGGCAGTTAGTCTGGCAGAATAAGGGCGAGATATCTTTTAGAAGCCAGGCCGGCAAGGGCACAACCTTTATTCTGGAGTTTCCCAGGGGGGCGCAATTATGAAAAAAGTCTTGATAGTTGACGATGAACTGGAGTTCGTTAATGATTTTGCCAGGGGCCTTGAGATGTTCGGTTATAAAGTTTATAAAGCAGGCGACGGCGAGGATGCCTTGAATATGCTCCAGAAGAATAAGCCCGATATCGTGCTTTGCGATTACCGCCTCCCGGATATAGACGGAGACAAGATACTGGAAAAGGCCAAGGCAGCCGAGCCGAAGGTAAAGTTTGTGATGATTACCGCTTATTATGATGAAGCGGTGGAAAAGCGCCTGCGCGGTTTAGGGGCGGATGAGGTGGTCTACAAGCCCATTGTGCTGACAGAGATAGAGGGCTTGCTGGCAAAGTTATAATTTCAATCCAAAAGGAAAGGGGTTATGGAAAACATACGAGACCTGTTTCACAAGGTGGGAAATTGCCATAATAAAATAACCGTAGGCACAGGCGTGGCCAGAATGGAATTAACAGAGGGGGCCAAGAGCAATCAATTGCCTCCGAAGATAAAAAAAGCGCTGGAGAGGTTAACGGAGTTAGAGAAGCATGCCCTGGAGGCAAGCAAGGTTCTCAACCAGCTTAGGGATGCCGTTTACAGCATAATAGATCCCGACACGCAAAAACCAAAGGCGAGGTAAATTGCTATGGGCCCGAAGAAGATTCTAATTGTAGATGACGAAGAATTTGTAACGGACGCCCTTGAGAGTTTCTTCCGCAGCAAAGGCTACGGCATATTTAAAGCGCAAGACGGCCAGGCCTGCCTTGATATCATAAAAAAAGAAAAGCTTGATTTGGCGCTTTTGGACATAAAGCTCCCCAAGGTTGACGGTGTTGAAATTTTAAAAATATTGCGCCGGGATTATCCCGAAACCAAAGCCATTATAATGACTGCTTACGACATAGAGTATAAGGCAGCGGTTGACAATATCGGCTGCGACGCTTTTTTTGTCAAGCCACTTTTGATTGAGGAGTTAACCGGGAAGGTGGAGGAATTATTGTCCTCTCCGGCAGCCCCCCGGAGGGCGCCTGAAAAAGAGGGCAGGCCCGGAGCGCCGGAATTGCCGGCAGGGCCCGAAGATAAGTTCCTGCCTAAGGCCAGGCTTTTAATTATAAGCCCGCGGAGCTTAATTTCCGGCCTGTTAAGGGATTATTTTAAAAACAAGGATAGCTGTGACGGAACTTATGAAGTGACTGAAGTTGGCTTGGAGCAATCGGGGCAGATAAAGAAATTCCGCCCGGATATTATCCTTTTAGACGTAGTTTTTGTGGGGATGCTCGGGGATTTCGGGCTTAGTTTAATGAAGATGCCCCATCCGCCCAAAGAAATTATCCTTTTTGGCGACCCGGCGGTAAAATGGGAAGAGGCAGAGGCGCTGATTAAGAGAGGCACCAAATTTATCGCGGTGTCTATGGATTTACGCGACGAGAAGTATCCCATAAAAGAGACCATCCAGCGCTTAAATGACGCGGTAAGAGGGGCCTGCCTGAAACACCGCCTATTCCAGACGAAGGAGGATTAAATGCCCGGCAAAAAACCAAAACTGCTAATCGTTGATGACGAAAAAGAGATCTGTAATTTTGTAAAGTTGCTTTTTAGGAGAAAAGGATTTTTGGTGTATGGCGCCACCTCCGGAAACCAGGCTGTAAGCACAGCCAGAAGAGCCAGGCCTAATATCGCCCTGATAGATATTCATCTTAAGAAGGGAATAGACGGCATTGAGGTTTTAAGGCAGATAAGAGAGTTGGTGCCGGCCTGCCGCTGCGCGATGGTTACCTGGGATAAGGCGCAGGGGAAGATGAAAGAGGCGCGGAGGCTGGGCGCGGTTTCATACCTTACTAAACCCTTAACAACAAAGCAATTGGCGGGAGTCGTCAGCCGCGTTGTTAAAAATGTCAAAAGAGAGGCGGGGGCAAATGGCTAATCCTCTACCTAATGAATACGAAGTATACGAAAAGATAAAAAAACAACGTATCGTTATCCATCCCTTAGTCTGGCAGTTAATAGAACACCATATTAATAACGATTTATATATGATTAATTTAATCATCGGCTCAACCATTATGGATGAGGAGCCTTTAAGCAAAGAGAATGCCCAAAAGGTCCTTGACCACAGCCAGGCCATAAAGGACTTTTTAATTAAATTAGAAAAAATAACAAGGCCGTAACCTGCCCCGCTTTAATGGACACCTATAATGGGGATACTAAAGATGTGGGATAAGCAGGGGCATATGGATTAGGAAAAAAGTCTATATACGTACGTTCGGCTGGCCGATGGGTGCAGTATTATACGACTTTTGTGCCGTATTTGAGCAGGACTAGATGAAAAAAAGTTACTTTTAGCTTGACTTTAAACCACTAATAGTGTATAAAATATAGTATACAATACTGTATAGTTTACACAAAAGGTGGATAATATGGGAAATATAAAGACACTAGGTAAGGTTAGCGCTAGTTTAATTAGCAGGATTTATGATGAAGATAAGACTATTTTTGAGATTGGCGATGTTCAACGGATTTTAGGGAAGAATTATAATGATGCTACGGATCTATTAAGCAGATTAGTCAAAAGAAAAGTAATTACTCGTCTAAAAGCAGGTAAATTTTTGATTATTCCTCAGGAGTTAGGCAGTGCTGAACGCTATATGGGTAATTGGTACGTAGCAGCCAGAGAAGTAGTTAATTCTCCTTTATATTACATTGCCTTTTATAGCGCTATGCATTATCGGGGAATGTTAACTCAGCCTTTGATTAAGATTTTTACGGCTACTCCGCAGAGGCAGACTGTGCCTATGGAGATGAGAGATAAATTGATTTTTATTTCTGTAAAAGAGAAATCTATTTGGGGCATTAAAGAAGAGTGGGTAACAAAGACTGAAAAGGTAAGGATTTCTGATTTAGAAAGGACAATTATTGATGCCGTGGCTCATCCTCAATATTGCGGTGGAATTACAGAAATTGCAAAAGGAATTTGGTTGGTGAAAGAAAGAATAGATTATGAGCGATTGAAAAATTATGTTGATAAATACGGTAAGAATGTTGTGGCTAAGCGATTAGGTTATATTTTAGAGATACTTAAAATTGAACAGACAGCGTTATTAGGGCAGCTTAAAAAATATATTAGAAAAAGGTATGATTTATTTGACCCTGTTTTGCCTGGGGAAAAAATCGATAGGAATAATTGGCATCTGATTGATAATGTGGGTCAAAGACAAATTCTTAATTTAGTAGGACATTAATACATTATGATAACTTATTCTCAGATTCAAAGATTAGCCGCTAAACAGGGGCTTCCAGAGGAAATAATTGAGAAGGATTATCTTATAGAACTTATTTTATTCTGTTTTGCCAAAGACGAATTCTTTAAAGAAAGGCTTGTTTTTCGGGGTGGCACTGCCTTGAAGAAAGCTTATTTTCCAGACTATCGCTTTTCAGAGGATTTGGATTTTTTAGTCGATGATAAAGAAAACCTAATAGAATATGAACAGAGAATCAATGAGTTTTTAGCGGTAATTAATTCGAAGTATCCTTTCCGCTTAGATAAACGTTTAGAGTTACACAAAGACAGATTTCAATTTTTTATCCTTTACGATATCTTTACGGAGATAAAGGCTGTTAAGGAATTAAAAGCGGATATTTTAAGAGACAGTTTTATGCCTTCTTACCAAATGGTTAAGATGCTTTTTGGTTATCAGGAGTTTAAGAAAGAGAATTTAAGCCTAAAAACGTATAGGTTAGAAGCTGTGGTGAGTGATAAGATATCTCGGATATTGGATGTAGATAATGAGCCGCGTGACATTTATGATTTATGGTATCTTTTGAAATTAGAACTTGATGCCATAAGAATAAAGACAGAACTTAAAAAAAGATATGGCTGTGATGTTTATCTACCTAATCTTTTAACTGAGATTACCAAGGAAGTATACAGGAGGAATTGGCGGATTAGATTAGAAAAACAAATTCCTAAACTCCCGCGCTATGAAACAATAGTAGAGGAATTAAAGAGCTTAATAAAAACTAAATTACTAAGCTGAAAATTTATTATCGAATAGAATATAGAGACGAGCATGATTATTGGTGATGAGAGAAAAAAAGTTTTAAATATACCTGCCCCGTTACAATAACCAAATTCGTAGACGCTGTATGTAACTTCATATTTCGTAATAACTTCTGAAACAAATCTTTCGCTCTTTGATAGCTTGCCTATGTCGCCGCCATGTCCTTATCTCTGCCGGCGGCTACGCCTCTACGCCGGCGACCAGTTCATCACTGAATATGACAGCTCAGGCACTCTCACCGCCAAATACATCTATGGTCCCGGCATAGACGAGCCGGTCTGGAATTCCCGGTGGAATTCCCGGGACACGATACTTAATTCCTAAAAAATAAGCATGATGTTACTATAACGAAAAACTTGACAAAACAGCCATAATTCGTTACAATAACGAAAGCTAAAGGAGTTAAAATGGGCGATTTCCAGAAACATTTAAAATTGGTAAAAGAGAAGCTTAAAGCAACGATTAATGCCTATGACAACAAGCAGAGTACAGTGGTGGGTGATTTGGGCACAAAGGTTGTTGAGCAGCTGGTAGAGGCAGATGCTGCTAATAAGGGACAGCATTTCGGAGACCACCAAAGCAGGCATGAATACTCAAATAAGAATTTTCCTGATGAGATAAACAAGGCAATGCGGAAAGTATGGTTTGCCTATGGGGATTTGGGTTATGACGGGATTAATGGTAAGAGAGCCAAAGCAGTAATAGATAATCTCAAAATAATAATTGAGTTTTTTGAAAAAAGGCTTGAGGTGAAAATCTATGAAGAGAAAACTTAAAAGAATAGCAAAAGAGCTTTCCGGAATTGAAGATGTAAAGGCAGTTATCCTTTATGGCAGTCTTGCCAGGGGGGAATTTACTTCAAGGTCAGATATTGACTTATTTATCCTTACAACAGATGATAAGACTCAAAAAGAAGTGGAGAATAAGGTAATAGAAATTGAAACTGCGATTGGCAGGAACATCCAGCCAACCATAAGAACCATAGCTAAATTGCAGAAAACAGATACAGGCTTGTTACAAAACATCTTTCAGGAAGGGAAAGTTCTCTATCTAAAAGAGCCATCAGATATTCCATCCGCCATACTATTACAACAGAAGCCTTTCCTGATTTATTCTTTCCAGATAAGCAGTTTAGCCCAGAAAGACAAGGCAAAATTTAACAGGCAGCTTTACGAGCAGACAAGAAAAGAATACAAGTATAAGGGCCTGCTACAAGAAATAGGCGGCCAGAAGCTTTCAGCAGGCTGCATAATGATTCCGCATATGCAGAAGGAAGCTATTGAGAAATTCTTTAAGAAGTTTAAAGTCAAGTTTGAGCAGTTGAAGGTGTGGAAATAAAAAGACAAGGACCGTTTCCTCATAATCCACTAAAGTTGTTAACCCTACATAGTAACTGTTCCTATTTAAAATCCTGCCCAGTCCGCCCGCCAGAAGATTGCCTTGAAATAATCTTGAAATAATAAGCAAAACTGTTAATATAGTTGAAGCACAAGAGTTGCCGGCGTAGCTCAGTTGGCAGAGCAGCGCTTTCGTAAAGCAGAGGTCATCCGGATTAGCCTTTCCGCCGTTTTTATCTATTCTTTTATTCTGCAATAGGTTACGACAACCCGCGACAGAGACAATTTAAGGCATTTTTTCCGCTGGGACTAAATTGGGACTATTTTTTATCTTAAGAGGTGGGATAAGCCAGGGGTATATGGATTAGAAAAAAGTCTACATACGTACGTTCGGCTGTCAGATGGACGCAGTATTATACGACTTTGTTGGAGTATCTTAAGGTGATATATAATAGTGAGTTAGGGGAAGAAAACAATATATGAATAATGAATTCACATGTGGCGAAAAAGAAATCTTGGTTCTAAAAGCGACTCTTGAGCCAATCAACTCTATGATTAACTATGCAATGTTGGATCTTCATCATTCTGATTCTGATTCATCAATATTGTTCAAAACAGGAATACACCAAAAATATTTTAATATCCTTTTACTCGATTTCCTTAAATCAAAAATTTATAGAATTGGAGAAAATTGCGTTAAATCCTTAAAAAACATCTTAATCACCCCGCAATACAATCAAAAAACAGAACCGCTGAAAAAAGATGTTGAGGATTTTGATGACTGGTTGGAACAGGATGTCGAATTTGAGAAAGATGGTGAAACGAGAAAGCTTTGGTTTCCAACCATTGATTGCAATATAGCACTTAAGATTAAACGAAAAGAATTCATTAGAATTTGTGGTAATATTTCAAAGCACAATCCGCTTGCTCTTGATCGACAAGCTAAACTTATTCAAGAAATTTTTAGAAATAACAATGTAACAATAGAATTAACTCAAGCACTATTAGTCATGGATGAATTTTATGAGCAGTTTCATAACGACCTTCTAAATTATCATGGAAGCGCAATAGCTGAATTTTTAAATAACATTCGCTGGGGAATATATGAGTATTTACAGCCACTATATAAATCATCTGTAAAACCATATTGGAATGAACGTCTTAGCATGCAATCATATCGATATGATTTTCCAGAAGACATTAAAAATCCATATATACAAGAAATTTTCTGGGACCTTATGAATGATGTACGCTCGAAACCTTATATGCCTAAGTTTATTGTCACAAAATACCTTAAAATGCGCTATTAGGAAAGATTGTTAAGAGATCGGGAGCACGTAATTATACAATGAGCGAAATTATAAGATTTCTTATAAACGAAGATGGCAATCCGTTTCTTAATTCAGAATTGGATACTTTAGCAATCGATTTAGATGCTCTGGATAATTCTGAAAGGGAAGAGTATAGGAATAAAAATGCCAACGCTGTTGCAAGTAATCCTCTCCCAAAAAGCTTAATCGTTTCTGGTCCAGGAACTGGTAAAAGCTATTTATTCTTAGCTCGTATTGATTATTGGCTTCAGGATAATCCTCAGTCAAATGTTTTAGTTTCAAGTTTCGTTAGAAAATTGGTTACTGATTTACAACAGGATATTGAGACCGACACCAAACTTAGCGATGAACAGAAACGGCAAATAACAGCTTTAACTTTACATAAACTTGCTCGGAGTATTGTTGAAAAAAATCATGGCACTTCAGAATGGCCATTCCGTCCTTATTTTCGAATAATTGGTCCTGCTTGGGAAAATATTGTTTGGGAAGATGGTTTGGCTTATTTTCCCCGTTTAAATGTTGATAACTATCCCTTTAAAGATGTCAAAAAACAATTCCATGACAATATTTTTGAACAGACAATGGAATGGAGAGATTTGGTAAATAAATATATGGAATTATGTAAATTTTTAAACACTGCAGGGTTTGCTGATTTAATTGTTAGAGCAAAAAAGGCGTTAGAAGAAAACCCATCTATAAACGAAAACGACTTTTTTATTATTGATGAATATCAAGACTTTAACTTATCAGAGGAAGAGTTAATATTTAGATTAACTAGAAATTCGAGAGGGGTTCTTGTAGTAGGAGATGATGAGCAGGTTCTTTACGAAACACTTAAATCTGGGAAGGCCTCATTAATCAGAAAACTTTACTCAGATACAGATTTTATTAAAGCTATGCTCCCTTTTTGTAGCCGGTGCAGTTATCACATCACCAAGGCCACATCACATTTTATATCGCAAAATCAAGACACCGATACTATCAGGAAGGTTTATTTGCCATTG
>JAZDPH010000019.1:0-5409 GCA_043797735.1 Candidatus Omnitrophota bacterium
CTGCGCTACGGTTTCCAGCAGCAAGCTATGCAGCAGGCATTCAGAAAGGCGCTAAAGAGCGCTGCCGAGGCCGAGCAGGACGGAAAACCATCTTCAGTTACCCACGTCATCGTTAATGACAAGCATATTCCCAGCCCTTCAAATCCATTTGGCCACGGTTCAATAATACCCGTTTCTGCTTCTGCCAGCGTTGTCCGTAATTATCATATGCAGGATAATGTTCCTGAAACTTATGAAGAATTACCCCAGATAACCATAAATATCCAAGGTCAGGAGGCCTCTTTTAAGACCGCGGGGTTCAGGGATGAATTTGATGTGGCGGAGGATACCTTAAAGAAGTATAATGAAGTTTATGGCTCTTTTAATATTGATGAGACAGGAGAAGGGGCCTGCCTTGAGGATGAGATAGACGAAATGACAGGAGATACGACCTGCATAAACCAGGCAAAAAATATCAGAATAATTGACTCCTGCGCCGGGGAGATCCTGGATTATAGCGCTGCCGCCAGGCAGTGCCGGCAGATTATTGATAAAGAGGTTTGCGAAAAGGAATGCGAGCGGGGTAAGTTCCCGTGCAGCGGAACAGATTGCGATGACGAAGATGACGAAGATGATTGCAATGATATATGCAGTTATACAATGAACGTGCCTTCGTATTGCGAGACCGCGGAGTGCGGGTTAAACGCAGAATGTAATAAGGGGATAGAATATAAATATACCTTTGTAAAATTAAACGAACTTTTTAAGTTTGCCGCTGATTTTGATAAGCCCAAGAATATGGGCCTCCAGCAGGATTATACGCAGGAGACGACAACGGAGAATACCCTGAAGAAACGGGAGAGGCCAACGTACACCCGCAGTTCCGAGTGGGTAAATTATAACGATACTATACAAAGAACCATAATTTATAACGATGCTTTGGATGAGGATGGGGCATCAAAAGGGGCAGTGAATGTAACGCCATACCCGGTTAATACCACCACGCAATTTATTACCTGCAGGAAGAACTCAACCGACTGTATTTACGGGTATAAGATAGTTACCTGCTCTGGGGATGATTGCGGCGAGGAACCCAAGGAAAAGAGATGGCAGACAAATTGGTAATAGAACAAAATTTAAAATTTAAAGGGCAGGTTACCCTGGAGGCACTTTTAATATTTTTTTGCCTTTTTATCCTGCTATTGGGCTGCTTTAAGATATTCTTCTGGGCAAACCAGCGTTTTGTCTTGAGGCAGAGGGATTATGAAGCAACCCGGGTGGATGCCGGAAGCAGTGACTCCGGCAAAGAAGTGGATGAGTCAAAGTATCCAAAACTGAATATCTTCGGAGAGTAAGAAGTTATGAGTTATGAGTTGTGAATAAACGGGGAGAAAGATGATAAGTTGTTTTTGCAAAATAATTTCCTTAAATAACCTGCGCAGTAAGCGACGCGGGCAGGTGGCAACTCTTTTAATGTTGATGATAGTGGCGGTCTTAATCCTTATCTTAGTTACGGTTAATTTAGGCAATATCTCCGTTGAAACCACAGCCCTCTCCAATGCCGCGGATGCAAGCAGCCTGTTTTTAGCCAGTCAGTTGTCCACCAAGAGCAATCAGTTATGGAACGCCTTAGAGCAGAGCACGGAGAAATGCAGGAATGTCGGCTTGGCGGCTGTGATTTTTGCCGTAGTTGTGGCGATAGTGGCGATAGTAGTTTGGATACACACGGGCGGAGCCACAACCCCCCAGACGCTTGCCGCTATTGGCGCCGCAGGAGGCGCCGCAGGAGGCGCCGCAGGAGGCGCCTATGCCGGCACAGGCACGTTTCAAGGCGCAGTAAATGGCGCATTAATTGGCGCATCAATCGGCTACATAGCCGGGGCAACTATTGTAGCGGCAGGAGGGACAACCCCAGCAGCCGGCATTGCTCAGGCCCCAACGGTATATACAGAGACGGCCACTGTTGGCGGCATAGAAACAATTACAGTGACAAGCGTAGAAGCCGGAGCAGCTGTGCCCGCAAATGTGGTAATAACAACTGGCGTAGCTATTATTCCTTCATCAGTGGCCAGTATATCTAATATAGCTACTACTGCCCTTGTTGCCGGTGCATCGGTTTATAATGAAGCAGTGGCAAGCAAGATGACCGCAGACGCCTTTAGCGCCGTAGCCAAGGCCTTAAGCGGCTTGCCTGAATATGACCAATACCGCGAGGGGATGTTTTTCCAGGCATTATCGCAGGTTGTTGATGACCCGAATACTATCGCTGATACCAATGACTCTGACGGAGATGGCGACACCGAGAAAAAAATACCATATTTTCAATACTGGTGGGATAGAAGGATAGAGGCGCTTAAGGAGCTTATCCCTACTTTAAAATCAGTCATTAAGGATTTTATAAACGGGCCGCTTGCTGATTCCAAGGAGTTTGCTAAAGCGCAATATACACCGTCTTATGCGCCGGCTTTGCTTTCGCGGCAGGAGTTAGACGGCTCTGACGGCACGGTGGTAAGGGTGGCCCGCGCCTTAGAGAATGCCGGTTATGACATTTCTTTCTATGAGCCGGGGATACCCCCTGTGGTTGACCCTGCTTGCGATGAATGTACAGCCGATTATTATGACAGGATAGATGCGCTGTCCGGGAAGTTAAAGGACTTTGTGGACACGGCTGAAGGATTAGAAGCACAGAATATTAACCACCTCGTCTCTACTTATCAATCGTGGATAGCATGGTTTTATGACCCGGAGAGTGAATGGGCCCCTGATAACGACGAAGCCAATGCGGACTGGCATGATGTGTTTAAGAATGCCATAGAGCCGGAATTAAACGCTTGGAAGCAGGAGCTTGAGGAAAAGAGGCAGATACTTCCGCAGTGTAATTATGATTCCTATTGTATGGAAACAGGAGAAGAAGGAGAATGCCTGGAAGAATATGAATATATCACCAATTCACCCTGCCAAGACGGCGCATTTGGCACTATAGATAGAGATTTGGCTGATGAATTCCAGCAGGTAAGGGCCGCTATAGACAATTCTGTTGCCGGGATCCAGGATTTTCGGAATACCTTCTACGCTTACTATGTCGATATAGAGAATGCCTATGGCTCTGGAGATGGCGAATACGGCGGGGAAAACCCGGTAACCTACGAATGGGAGGATTCGCGGGGGAGCCACTCTGTAACCGCCGAAGCCGGCCCCTTTAAAATTCCCACAATACAGAAAAAATCAAGCGGCAACTTTTTAAAGAGAAAAGTCTGCCTTGTGCTTACGGATTATTCTGATGACGGCTCAAAGACCTGGATAAAGATTACCCGCCAGGGGCCTGCAGATAAAGAGATGAAATCAGGCAGTGCGGCCTTAGGGAAATGGAACCCTTTCCTTCCCGGCGGCGGCCGAGCCAGCAGGACGTCAAAGGCGTATTACAATTATGATAAGGCGGGAATAGCAGGGAAATGAGTTATGAGTTGCGAGTGAGGAGGAGCGGCTGTGGTAAAAAAAGAAAATCTGATATTAGAGGGAATAATTTTAGCGGTAATAGTTACCGGCCTGATGCTGTTTTTCCATATAAAAAACCGGGAGGTTAACCTTTGCCGTTACCTCTTTAATGGGCTGGTTAGCGGGAATTACGGTGCGGCAAGATTTATTGATTGGGATAACCTGAAGGCATTAGATTTGGACGTGGCCGAGGTTTATGACCGGCTGCCCAGCGAGAAAGAGCAAGCAAACTATAAAAGGGCTTTTATTAATGGTTTTGCAGTTGGATTCAGCCGGGTAAAGGCAAGAGCCAAGGCATTTAATAATTGGCGTATTTATACTAAGGACAGCGAAGAAACAGTTGTAGCAGCAGATTACAAAGGACAGAATAAGACTCTGCTTTTTACCCTGTCAAGATATGGGGAGCCAAGGCTCAAGGCCATTCAGTGGGAGGAATAAAGATGAGAATCTGCCGAAAATCAGCGCTTACAACTATAGAGTACGCGTTTCTGATTGCCATTGTTGCGGCTGTTTTAATCGCGATGTCCCTTTATATTAAACGCGCCCTTTCGGGTAAATGGCGGGAAGTAGGCGATACCTTTGGCTATGGCAGGCAGTATGAGGTAAATGAAACGGTAGTTAGGTAGCGCCAATGTTGGCTTAATGTCCAATCTGGACATTGAATGATACAGATTGGACATTAGTTACAATGAAAAATGCATTATAAATGTCCAATCTGAAATATAAGGGGATTAGGCCGAATCTAAGTCCTGTGGCGATATAAAGCCGCCTTTTCGGCCAACCCCTTTTTTATCTGGAGTAAGCCTTCGTAATGACAGCTACAGTAGGCCGTAGCGGTGGGTTAAACCGCCGCTACGGCCAAGTTTTGGCGGCATTGCGAGCGAAGCGAAGCAATCCCGTTTTAGATTGCTTCGGGCTTACGCCCTCGCAATGACTAAATAAAAACAGGCATAAAACTCTTTTGTTTGCAGCTGGTAAGAAATGAAAGCGCTTGCTTTCTTTATCAATTTTTGCTTGACACGGTTGATAGCAATATGTTATACTTTTTATACTACTAAAGGATAACAAACGAAAGGGTAAACCTTGAGTAATCAGGGGACACAAAGCCACGGATCCTGCGATAAAAACGGTTCATCATTAGGCTTACTTTTGAAGGATAGCCGGGTTGCCGAATATGCTGTAACGGAGTTGCCATATTTGACAATCCGGTTTTTATTTACGGCATTATTAAGAGGTTTTGTAAAGCGTTTATAAATAAACCAAAATTATGAAGCTTATTGTCGAGAAGATAATTAAATTAATATCTGGGGTAAGGGGAAAACTGCAATTCCCCTTTTTTCATACAGGTAAGAATATAAAGAATAAAACAACCCAGCCGGAATTAGAGCCTGGGTTAGAGCCCGCGTATGTAGAGCCGGCATTTAAGTCCAGTTTCAAACGCTGGATTAGAGTGGTGGCTTTTTTAGTTGTTGCTGTTTTCCTGCCTGAGCAGGCGGCGCAGGCAGTTGAATATGACTGGCGCGTATTGTGGCAGAAGCCGGCTGTTTATGCGCCGCCGCTTTTAAGCAACAATATCAACACAATCCAGATACCGAACGCAATAAAAGATATCCTCATAGGCGTCGCAGGCAAGCCGGTAACCGCGATTCAGATCTCGCCCACCTTAACCATAAACTTAGACAAGCCCTTAAATTTAAGCAGACGAAGAATAGAAGAGATTTACAATTGGCTAAAAGGGAGGCCCTGCGGCTCCAAGGCGCTGTATGATTTCTTAAGTTACAGGGGTGTCAAAGCCGCCGAGCAGGATATTGCGGTAATGGCTTTGAGCATAGATATATTAAACGGCGTAGTAAAACCCGAAGGCAACCCCAAGGTTATTAAAAACTCTCTATACGCCCTGTCCAAGGCTTCAGAATTCTTTGGCCATAAACTTTA
>JAZDPH010000046.1:0-4351 GCA_043797735.1 Candidatus Omnitrophota bacterium
CTATCTGATATATCATATTATTCATACATTTCATATAAAAAGGAGGCGGTATATGCATGCGATTTTTAAAGGGAGGCTTTACGGAACGGTAACCGTAGGGGAGCGGGGCCAGATTGTTATCCCGGCGGCCTTAAGAAAGGCGCTGCGTATTAAATCCGGGGACCAGCTGATGGCCTTTGCCAAGGCCGGCAAAAAAATTATAAACCTTATGCCCTCTAAGGATTTTAACCAATTCCTGAAGATGGCCTCAAAGGCTATTTCTAAATTAGAAAGCAAAGTATCCGGGGAAATCTAAATATAATTATGCGCAGATGCCTTAAGGTTTCTTTTACCTTGTTATTATTTTTATTCCTTTGCTTCAATGAAGCAGCGGCCGGGGAGGTCCTTAGCTGGGTTGATTGTATCAGGGAAGCAGCAAAAAACAACCCGGATTTAATTTCCGCGGAAGAAGAAGTAAAACAATCCCAGGCCGGCAAGAAAATAACTGCCAGCTCTCTTTTTCCCCAGATAGACAGTAACCTGAGGGCATCAAGCGCTAAGGCCGCCACAGCCGGCGCCAGCGATACCTATACATACGGAGTTACCGGTTCACAGCTGATATTTGACGGCGCAAAGACGATGAATAACATAAATGCCGCTTCGGAAAATATAAATGCCGCAAAACAAAGTTTCAGGTTTACTTCAGCCGCGGTAAGATACCGTTTACGCGTAGCTTTCGTCAGCCTGTTAAGGGCGCAGGAGATGCTGCGCATTACGCAGGAGATTTATGACATCAGAAGGGATAACCTGCAGTTAATTACCTTAAGGTATGCTTCGGGGCTGGAGCATAAGGGCGCGCTATTAACCGCGCAGGCGGATTTAGCCGATGCGGAATACGGAATTCTTAAGGCCCAAAGAGACCTTGAGGTTGCGCAGAGGGACCTGGTAAAGGAGATGGGCAGGGGCCAGCTGACTTCGCTTGCCGTAAATGGGGATTTTACAGTGCAGGATTCTGCCAAAGTAAAGCCCGATTTTGAAGTTCTCGCCAAAAATAACCCGTCTCTATTGCAGCTTGTCGCTCAAAAGAATGCGGCGGAATACGGCGTTAAGTCCGCCTATGCTAATTTTTCCCCCACGCTTACCGGCCAGGCCGGGGCAAATAAAAGCGGTTCGCATTGGTCGCCGACAGGCGATCAGTGGAATCTGGGGCTTACTTTGTCTATGCCTATATTTGAAGGGGGCCTGAGATTTGCGCAGGTATCCCAGGCCAAAGCTTTATTAAATCAGCTGCGGGAAGACGCCAGAAGCAGGAAAGACAGCGTTATTTTAATCTTGGAGCAGGCCTGGGCAATGCTGCAGGATACAATGGATAATGTAGGAGTGCAGGAGAAGATGTTAATCGCAAACGAAGTGCGTTCAGAAATAGGCCAGGCGCAATATTCCCTGGGTATTATGACTTTTGATAACTGGATTATTATTGAAGATAACTTGGTAGGATCGAAAAAGGCCCATTTAAACTCCCGGGCCGATGCGCTCCTGGCAGAGGCCTATTGGATTCAGGCGAAAGGAGAGACGCTGGAATATGATTAAAAAAAGAAAGTTCTTATTTATTATTTTAGTAATCCTGGCAGCCATTGCCGCAGCGCTCTTCTTCAGGGCAAAGGCAAAGGGAAATTCCAGAGAGACAATTCAAATCATCACTCCTGCCCGGGGCACTATCCGCACAGTCATCTCCACGACAGGCCTGATTCTGCCCAAGAACCGGCTGGAGATAAAACCGCCGGTTAACGGCAGGATTGAGATGCTGCTTGTTAAAGAGGGGGATATGGTCAGGGACGGTGAGATTCTGGCTTGGATGAGCTCAACCGAGAGGGCGGCGTTATTGGATGCCGCGCAGAGCCAGGGGGAAGAGAAATTAAAATACTGGGAGGAGGCTTATAAGCCGATAGCGTTGCTGGCGCCTATTGACGGGGAGGTTATCGTAGCCACTACCCAGCCGGGACAGACCGTTACTACCGCCGATGCGGTAATTGTTTTATCGGACAAATTAATCGTGCGGGCGCAGGTTGATGAAACGGATATCGGCAAGATCAGGCTTAGCCAGCAGGCGATTGTCAGCCTGGACGCTTATCCCGACACCAGCATTGACGCCGTAGTTGAACACATCTATTATGAATCCAAGACCGTAAATAACGTAACCATTTACGAAGTTGACCTTCTGCCGGCAGAGATCCCGCCTTTTTGCCGTTCCGGGATGAACGCCACGGTAGATTTCATCGAGGCAAACAGGGAGGGCGTTTTGCTTATTCCCCTTGAGGCTGTGCACAGGGAAAAAGAGCAGGACTTTGTGCTGGTAGAAGAGGGCGCTGATAAAGAGCCGCTTAAGCGGCCGGTTAAGCTGGGGATTTTCGACGACAAGAACATAGAGGTTATCTCCGGCATAGGCGCAAAGGACAGGATAGTCGTAAAGACAAAAGAATTTGCCTTACCAAAAAATAATAACACCGGCAGCAATCCCTTTATGCCGTCCCGCAGGAGATAACCACAGGCAGGATGCGATATGATTGAGTTAAAAAATATATATAAAAGTTACCAGATGGGCAAGATAGAGGTAAAGGCCGTCTCCGATGTTTCCTTAAGAGTCTCACCAGGCGAGTTTATCGCCATTATGGGCCATTCCGGCTCAGGCAAGTCTACCCTGATGCATATTCTGGGCCTCCTGGATAGGCCGGACTCCGGCTCCTATTGCCTGGGGAATAAGGAAATCACAAAAATTCCGGATAATGAACTGGCGGTTTTAAGGAACAGGTTTATGGGGTTTGTTTTTCAGCAATTTCACTTGCTGCCGAGGATGACTGCCCTGGAGAATGCGGAACTGCCTTTAATCTATGCCGGCAAGAGGCATCTTAAAGAAAGGGCAAGAGAGGAGTTGGTGGGAGTGGGGCTGGCAGACAGGGCCGCGCATCGGCCGAATGAGCTCTCCGGCGGGCAGCAGCAGCGCGTTGCCATTGCCCGCTCGTTAGTTAATGACCCTTTAATAATACTGGCTGATGAGCCGACGGGTAACCTTGATTCAAAGAGCCAGAATGAAATAATGTCCATATTAAAGAGGCTCAACGATAAAGGCAAGACAGTAATTATCGTTACCCATGAAAGGGATATAGCCGCCTATGCCAGAAGGGTTATCACCATGCACGACGGCAAGATTATCTCCGATGAAAGCTCACAGGAAAAAATAGAGAGTTCCCGGCCGGCGGAGCTTGCGAATAACCTTGTAGATACGCTTCTGGCTAAGCCGCGTAAAGCCGGCGGAGAGATCAAATTTCTGGATTATCTGCGCCAGGCAATATCGGCTATGTTTTCGCATAAGATGCGCTCGCTTCTGTCTATCCTGGGTATTTTAATCGGCGTGGCGGCAGTAATTGCCATGCTTGCCTTAGGCGAAGGCGCGAAGGAGTCAATTCAGCAGCAACTGGCATCATTAGGCTCTAATCTTCTTTCAGTAAGGCCGGGTTCATCGCGGGTGCACGGGGTGGCGCTTGAGGCAGGGGCAGTTACACGCTTTAGCTTTTCCGACGTAGATGCAATCGGCAAACTCAAAGACGAAATTTCCCGGCTTTATCCTTCGGTAACCGGCCGCGGCCAGCTCGTTTATGCGAATAATAACTGGAATGCGCAGGTTGAGGGGGTGGGGGTAGGCTATCCCCAGATGCGCGCCGCAGTCCCTACAGTAGGAAGATTTTTTAGCGAACAAGAGGTAAGATTAAGGGAAAAGGTGGCTTTGCTCGGCTTGACCGTGGTAAAAGAGTTATTCGGCGATTCCAATCCCATAGGCCAGAGCATTAAGATTAACTTGATTAACTTCAAGGTAATCGGGATTTTACCGGAAAAGGGGGGAAGCGGCTGGCATGATCAGGATGACATTGTTATTATTCCGATTACTACCGCGATGTACCGGGTTTTCGGCAAGCAGTATATTGACGCAATCTATGCAGAGGCAAAGTCTCCGCAGCTTTTAGAGGCGGCGCAGGAGTCAATTTCAAAGACTATTATAAAGGAACACCGGCTTAATAAGGATGAGGAGGACAGTTTTCAGATTCGCAATATGGCGGATATTAAAAACACGCTGGAGGCCACCACCAGGACGATGTCTTTGCTGTTGGGCTCGATTGCCGCCATATCGCTTTTAGTCGGCGGCATAGGGATTATGAATATTATGCTTGTCTCGGTTACAGAGCGCACGCGCGAGATTGGCTTACGCAAGGCAATCGGGGCAAACAATAAGGATATTATGGTTCAGTTTCTGGCTGAGGCGGTGTTGATGACCTGCCTGGGCGGGATTTTCGGAATTCTTTTCGGAAGCAGTATCGTT
>JAZDPH010000073.1:0-7870 GCA_043797735.1 Candidatus Omnitrophota bacterium
TCTATAACCAACTTTTGTCATTGCGAGCGACCGCAGGGAGCGAAGCAATCCCAAACTTATCGACGAGATTGCTTCGTCAGCCGTCTTCGACGGCTTCCTCGCAATGACGGATAATGGTATTGCGACACAGTCTGAATGACAGCGGGTTCGGATTTAAGGCTATTGGGAAAGATAAATATGGCTGAGATGTTTTATCAACGCGACGTTTACGGCGAGACGCTGGTTGAACTGGGCAAGAGCAATAAGGATATTATTGTTCTTGATGCCGATTTATCCGGCTCAACGCGCACAAAGTTGTTCGCCAAGGAATTTCCGGAGAGGTTTTTTAATTTCGGGGTGGCGGAGCAGAATATGATGGCTTCTGCCGCCGGCTTTGCCTCCTGCGGCAAGACCGTCTTTGTCTCTACTTTCGCCATTTTTGCGACCGGCAGGGCCTGGGATCAGGCCAGAAACAGCGTCAGCTACAATAATTTTAACGTCAAGATAGTCGCCACCCATGCCGGCCTCACCGTCGGGCCCGACGGGGCAAGCCATCAGGCGCTGGAGGATATAGCGCTCATGCGCGTAATCCCCAATATGAAGATTATCGTTCCCTGCGACGGGCCGCAGGCCCGCGAGGCGATAATTACGGCGGCAACTACCCCGGGCCCCTTTTATGTGCGCCTGGGCAGGGCCAAAGTCCCCACCATAGAAAACAAGGGGGAGTTTAAATTCGCCAGGGCGCAGGTTTTATCCAGCGGCAAAGACGTAACCATTATTGCCTGCGGGGTGATGGTTGAGCGGGCCCTTGCGGCGGTAAAAAACCTTGCCGCCGTCCGGATACAGGCAGGGGTAATCAATATGCACACCATTAAGCCATTGGATACAGAGAGCGTTATTAAAGCCGCCCGTTCCAGCCGCAGTATTGTTGTCTGCGAGGAGCATTCTGTCGTCGGGGGGCTGGCGTCGGCCATAGATGAAATAGTAGCGGAGAGCCATCCGATCAAGGTTTTGCGGCTGGCAATAAAAAACAGGTTTGGCCAGTCCGGCTCGCCGGACGAGCTTTTAAAGGAATACAATCTTACCACAAGCGATATCGAAAAAGCGGCGATAGCATCCTTAGTCTGAAGTGGCTAAACTCATTCTTAACTCTTACGCCAAATTAAACCTCTACCTGGCGGTCCTGAATAAGCGCAGGGATAATTACCATAATATAAAGACTTTATTTGAAAGAATAAGCCTTGCTGACCGGCTTATCCTTTCCCCACGCGAGGATGCTAAGATAAAAGTTTCCTGCAGGCACCCCGGCGTGCCCAAAGACAGCTCTAACCTTTGTTATCAGGGCGCGGAGTTATTAAGAAAGAGTTTTAATATCAAAAAGGGACTCCAGATCCGCCTGATCAAGCGCATACCCGTAGGCGCCGGCTTAGGCGGCGGCTCCTCTAACGCCGCAACCCTGCTTTGGGGCTTAAACCGGTTTTGGAGGCTGAATCTCTCCCGAAAAAAACTCCTTGTTCTTGCCGCAAAGCTCGGCAGTGACGTTCCTTTTTTTATTCATAATACCTCTTTTGCCATTGGGAGCGGGCGCGGAGAGAAAATAAAGCCTTTGGGGCCCGGGCGGCTTCCTAAATTATGGCACGTTATCGTTGTCCCTGATTTTGAGGTTTCCACCCCCCTGATTTATGGGAAATGGGACCAATTCAGGAGGCGTAAAACTTGTTGTAAATCTTGCAGTTCTGGATTGACAATACCAGAATTTGATGTTAAAATATTAACTTCGGTATTATCTAAAGATACCCTTGGTTTGGCGGGGGGAATTCTTTTTAACGGCCTGGAGGAGGCTGCGTTCAGGGCGTATCCGGAAATAAAGCGCGTTAAAGACAGCCTCGTAAGTTTAGGCATAAATTCTGTCCTGATGTCCGGCAGCGGGCCTGCGGTATTCGGTATCGTATCTTCCAGAAAGGAGGCCTTGGCCTTACGCGGGAAAATCAGGGGCATTGAAAAATCCTGGCGCGTTTTTACAGCCAGCACGCTTTAAAACCAAAGATGCGGCTTTAGAGAAGGGGAGGGTGAGCCGATGGAGATTACCGAGGTTAGAGTAGTTCTTAAGGATTCGCCGGATAAAAAACTAAAAGCCTATACTACGGTTACCTTTGATGATGCTTTCGTGGTGCGAAATATAAAAGTGATTGAGGGCACAAGCGGCCTGTTTATCGCCATGCCTTCAAGGAAGGTTAAACAGCCCTGTTCCAAATGCAACTTTAAAAACGAGATACGCAGTAAATACTGTAATCAATGCGGGGCGCAGTTGCCTTTGGTATCCAGGCCCATGACCGCAGATGCCCCAGGCAATACTCAATTGGAGCATAAGGATATCGCTCATCCCATAACGCAGCCATTCAGGGAACACCTGCAGAAACGTGTCCTGGAGGCATACGAGCAGGAGAAGGCAAAAGGCCAGCAGGGCCCGGTATAAAATCCTTTGGGATGTCGTCCAATGGTAGGACACGAGAATTTGGGTCTCGCTATCATGGTTCGAGTCCATGCGTCCCAACTATAAAAGATATATGAATAACCTGGCAATTATAATTTTGGCGGCGGGCAAGGGCAAGCGGATGAAATCCAAGCTTCCTAAGGCCCTGCATCCGCTTTGCGGCCGGCCGATGCTTAAATATGTTCTGGATTTGGCGCGCAGCCTGAAGGCAAAGGAGGCCGTGGTGGTAGCCGGGCACGGCTATAAAGAAGTAAAGAAAATAGTTCCCGCGGGGAAAATAAGAGTAGTTTTGCAGAAGAAACTCTTAGGCAGCGGCGATGCCGTCAAGTGCGCGCTTAGTTCGGGTTTGAAGGGCTTTAAGGGGACGGTTCTGGTGCTTTACAGCGACGTGCCCTTGTTAAAAAAAGAAACCCTTAAAAAACTCTTAAAATACCACATAGAAAACAAAGTAGACGCCACCCTCTTGAGCGTACAGTTAAATAAACCCGCCGGTTACGGCCGCCTGCTCAGGGATAAATATTATACTGTCCGCCAAATTGTGGAAGAGAATGATGCCAATGACGCCCAAAAACAGATAAAAGAGGTCAATACCGGAATCGTATGTTTTAATAAAGAGAAACTCTCATCTCTTTTAACGGGCCTTAAGCCTAATAGCCGTAAAAAAGAATATTATCTTACCGATATCATCAAGGCTTTTTATGAAAAAGGCTATCTGGTAGACGCGGTAAAGGCAGAGGATGCCGATGAGGCGATGGGGGTAAATTCCCGCGTTGACTTAAGCCGCGCCAATGCCTTTATGCAGCAGAGGATTATCAAGGGCCTTATGGAGCAGGGCATTACCGTTGTCTCCCCCGAGCATACTTTTATAAATTATGGGGCAAAAATAGGGCGCGATACCGTTATTTATCCCTTTACTGTAATTGAGAGTGATGTTAAAATCGGAAAACGCTGTTTTATAGGGCCCTTTGCCCATTTAAGGCAAAATACGGTCCTGGAAGATGATGTAGTGGCGGGTAATTTTATTGAAACGGTGCGTTCAAGGCTGGGCGCTGGCACCCTGGCAAAACATTTCTCTTATATCGGAGACAGCCGTATCGGCCGCAAGGTCAATATCGGCGCGGGCAGTGTTTCCGCCAATTTTGACGGTAAAAAGAAGAACCTTACGGTTATAGATAACGGCGCCTTCATCGGCTCAAATACCGTTTTGGTTGCGCCGGTCAAAATAGGCAGGGCCGCGGTAACCGGGGCAGGTTCGGCAGTGACCAGGGATGTGCCCGCTAATACGGTTGTCGTGGGCGTACCTGCGAGAGCGTTAAAAAAGTTAACCTCATTAAAACAAGGAGCGCTAAAAGATGGATAAGTTGGCGATATTTAGCGGTAACGCGAATCCCGAATTAGCCGGGAATATCTGCAAGTTCCTGAAGATTAAATTATCCGATGCGTTGGTGAGCAGGTTTAGCGATGATGAGGCGCGGGTGAAGATTAACGAGAACGTGCGCGGGAAAGACGTTTTTGTAATACAGCCGACCTGCCCGTCGGTAAACGACCATTTAATGGAACTTTTGATTATGATCGACGCGCTAAGGAGGTCTTCGGCCCAGCGCATTACGGCGGTGATCCCCTACTTTGGTTATGCGCGGCAGGACAGGAAAGACCAGCCGCGGGTGCCCATTACGGCAAAACTGGTAGCCAATCTCCTGACCTCCACCGGAGCTAACAGGGTTTTGACCTTGGATTTGCATGCCGGCCAGATTCAGGGATTTTTTGACATACCCTTAGACCATCTTTTCGCCATAGGCGTTTTTCAGGATTATATTACAGAGTTGAAGTTAAAAGATATAGTAGTCGTTTCCCCGGATGTAGGCAGTATCAAGATGGCCCGGGCTTATGCCAAGAGAATCAGCGGCAGCCTTGCCATAATAGACAAAAGGCGCATCTCTCCGGATAAGGCCGAGGCGGTGCATATACTCGGCGAGGTAGAAGGAAAGAACGCTATTATCGTTGACGACCTTATTGCCACGGCGGGTTCTCTGGTTGAGGCGGCGGGGGCCCTAAAGAAAGCCGGGGCAAAATCAATTATGGCGGCAATAACGCACGGAGTTTTATCCGGCCCGGCGATAGAGCGCATAGATAAGTGCAAGGAGTTAAAGGAGCTTTTAATTACCGACAGCATTCCGCTTGCCGAAAACAAGCGGCACCCCAAAATTAAGGTATTGTCGGTAGCCAATCTTTTGGGAGAGGCGATAAAAAGGATTCATAACGAAGAGTCGGTAAGTTGTTTATTTGATTAACTTATTAACTACAGTAACTAATAGAAACGCAACAATTGTCATTGCGACCCCGAGCAAAGCGAGGGGGAAGCAATCTCAAAAACGTGATTGCTTTGTCGCGCTTCCTGCCTGCCGGCAGGCAGGCGCGCTCCTCGCAATGACAGGGCATTTAATGCGCTTGTATTAGCAACCAGCGAGGCAGCTAATATTATGGAAAAGATAATTTTATCCGCGGCAATAAGAAAAGATTTAGGCAGGGGCAAGGTTAAGGATCTAAGGGATAAGGGGCTTATCCCGGCGGTAGTTTATGCGCAGGGCAAACAGGCTTTGTCCTTACAGGTTTCCCGGAGCGAGCTCTTGAGGCTGGTGCATGAGCACCATAATATAGAGAGCGTGGTGATTAACCTTGAGGTTAAAGATGATAAAAAAGAAAAGGCAAGGGCCTGCTTGATTAAAGAGATTCAGTATGAGCCGGTGCACGGGGAGATACTGCATGTAGACTTTCATGAGGTTTCGCTGACCAAGGCCATTAAGGTTAATGTGCCGGTGGCGGCCAAGGGCGAGCCTATAGGGGTTAAGCAGGAGGGGGGGTCTTTGGAGCATAATCTCTGGGAGGTTGAAGTTGAGTGCCTGCCCACAAACATCCCCGAGAAT
Source organism: Candidatus Omnitrophota bacterium (assembly GCA_043797735.1). Classification (GTDB taxonomy): domain Bacteria; phylum Omnitrophota; class Gorgyraeia; order Gygaellales; family Profunditerraquicolaceae; genus BS750m-G77. Next base: position 5,398 of record JAZDPH010000073.1, read on the forward strand.
ATCGAGGTTGACGTAAGCAAAATGAAGTTGGGGGATGCCATACACGTCAGAGAGTTAGTGGTGCCTGCGGGGGTTACGGTCTTGAATGCCCCGGAAGCAACAGTTCTCTCCATAGCCGAGCCGATGAAAGAGGCGGCCCCGGCAGAATCCGTTGAAGGCGAGGCCCCGCAGGAACCGGAAGTGATCAAGGAAAAGAAGGAAGCCCCTGCCGAAGAGGGCCAGGCAGAGGGAAAAGAGGGCAAAGAGAAGAAAGAGAAAAAGGAAGAGAAGTGATGTTAGGGTGGATATCCGGATATCCGGATATCCGGTAGTGGGTATCTGGATATCGGGGTATCCGGTAGAAGTTTTTCCGGATATCCTGATACACTGATATTCGCATCCGGATAACCGGATGACCCGATGCCCGCATTTAAAATGAAACTAATTGTGGGATTAGGTAACCCCGGCGATACTTACGCGGATTCAAGGCACAACATCGGATTTTCCGTAATCAAGGCTTTAAGCAGGCGCCTTAAGGCTTCCCTTAAAAGAGACCGGGGGACATTCTCGGCCAGCGCCAGGGCCCAATACGCCAAGCAAAATTTAATACTGGCAATGCCTTTGACCTTTATGAACCTTTCAGGCAATGCCGTTAAGGACCTGGTTAAGAAATACAGGATAGATTTATCTAACCTGTTGGTGGTCTGCGATGACCTGGATTTGGAACTGGCAAGAATAAAGATCCGGCCCCAGGGCTCATCAGGAGGGCAGCGGGGGCTGGCTTCGGTAATTGGAGCGTTGGGAAGCGATAAATTCGCGCGCCTGCGTATCGGTATAGGCAGGCCGGCAAAATCGGGCCAGGCAAGCGAATACGTTTTATCGGCGTTTACGCAGAAAGAAAAGAAAGAGCTTGCTCCGGCGCTCAAGCAGGCGCTGGAGTGCTGCCTGGACTGGGTTAGCGACGGTGTCGTAAAATCAATGAATGTCTTTAACAAAAGGGAGCGTAATAATGATGATGAATAAGTATGAGGCTATGGTTATTATTAAACCTGACCTGTCGGAGGAGGAGAGGAATGATTTATTTAAACAACTCGCCGATACGGTGTCAAAAAATAACGGCGAGGTATCTTCAGCGGCAGTCTGGTCGGAGAAAAGAAAACTTATTTTTCCGATAAAAAAACAGCAGGATGGCGTATATTATTTGATGAATTTTACGCTCGCGCCGCAGGAGATAGCCCAGATAAACCGCGTTTATAAACTGAATGAGAACGTATTGAGAGTATTGATTACAAGGCAATGATTACAGTTTTAAGGGATAGTAAGGGGTAGCTAAAAAGGAGTGAAGTGATGGCTAGTTATAATAAGGTATTGCTTATCGGGAACCTGACCAAGGACCCGGAGCTGCGTTATACCCCGCAGGGGGTGGCAGTAGCCAACCTGCGGTTGGCAGTAAACAGAAAATTCCGCAATAAAAATCAGGAACTTAAAGAGGAGGTTTGCTTTATCACCGCCGTGGTCTGGAACAAGCAGGCAGAGACCTGCAATCAGTACCTGCAGAAGGGAAGGCCGGTTCTGGTGGAGGGCCGCCTGCAGTCGCGCTCCTGGGAGGACAACGCGGGGCAGAAGCGCAGTGTTATTGAGGTAACTGCAGAGCGCGTGCAGTTCCTGGGCTCTCCTGTTGCCGGCAAGGCCGCGGCAGGGCCGCATCAGCCGGCCGAAGCCCTTACGGAGGAGCCGGCAGCATCTACTGAGTCGGCATGGTTAGAAGAAAGCGAGGGTGAATCAAATGAGAGTTAGCTCCAGGAGTTTTGGCAGCAAGAGGGACAAAAAGCCACTTAAAAAACGTGGTGTTCTGTTATTGGCGAGAAAGAAATTTTGCCGTTTTTGCAGCAGCAAGGCAAAAACCATAGATTATAAAGACGTCAAGAGGCTGGAGGCCTTTGTTACCGAAAGAGGAAAGATTGTCTCCAGCCGTTTTTCAGGCAATTGCGCCAAGCATCAGAGGCGGGTGGTGGAGGCGTTAAAGAAATCCAGGTTCCTGTCGCTGCTGCCTTATATACGTTAGAGGAAGAGAGGAATATAATGGAATTGATATTAACCCAGGACGTTGGAAAAATAGGCAAGGCCGGCGAAATAGTAAAGGTTAAAGACGGCTTTGCCCGTAATTTTCTCATACCCAACCACTTAGCCGTATCGGCTACGCCCGACGGCCTTAAGAGGCTGGAGCAGGAGAAACTTAAAAAACAGTCGCAGATGGAGCGCCTGAAGAAAGAGGCCGAAGAATTAAAAGACAGGCTCTCCCAGGTGTCTTTGACTGTCACCTCTTTGGCGCAGGAAGAGGAGAAGTTATACGGGAGTATAACTACGCAGGATGTATCAGCCGCCCTGAAAGAGGAGGGTTTCCAAATAGATAAAGACCAGATTCTTTTAAGCGAGCCGATAAAGTCTTTGGGGATTTTTGAGGTGCCGGTTAAACTGCACCCCGAGGTCACCG
>JAZDPH010000076.1:0-8943 GCA_043797735.1 Candidatus Omnitrophota bacterium
AGAAGCCGTATAAAAAGGATCGGTTGCTTCAGAAACAGATTTTCAGCTGAAAGATATGTTTTTGGCTTGACAAAACTTATATATCACAAACTAGAGGATGTTACCTTACAGCAACCATTACACACTATTACTTGACTTATCTCTCAACTTGTTTCCAGGCACTTCGCTCGCTACGGTCCTTGTCGGACCGTTTAACGCTCGCTCTAGTGCCATTTAAAAAATCCTTGTCGGATTTTTTAAATGGAGCCGAGGGGAATTGAACCCCTGACCCGACAATGCCATTGTCGTGTGATCCCTCTTCACTACGGCCCCGTAAATTCACTTCTTGACCTTTGCTATTTTAGAATATAAAATAAAGTCCGTCAACCTAATTATTGCCGAGGTGTCGGAATGGCAGACGAACCGGTCTCAAAAACCGGCGTCCGTGAGGACATGAGGGTTCAACTCCCTCCCTCGGCACTTTTTATTTCCTGCTTAGAAGAGTTCCCGGTTTAAGGTAGGGCTCTATTGAAATCCGGGGGGGCTGAGAGATATAGATTTTTACTTAGGAAGTTTACCTTTGACTGTCTCAAACAGTCTTTCCGCGTCTTTGAAGATATTCTGCGCCTCTATTTGACGAACCAGCCTTTCTTCATATTCAGCCATATTTTTCATTCTTAGGATTTTTATTACGCGATTTGCAATATTATCAATATCTTCCCGGCTAAGTTGTCTAATGCTTCTAAAGAGAACGACAGCATCTTCGTGATTTTGCCCTGCATGCCTTTGCCCTAAATAATATACGCAAAGCGCATCAAGCGAAGCTATGCCGGAATGAATCGCGCTTATTGCCGAAGCATTCCATTGGTTTAAGTTGAGCGCATTCTTGGCAGCGCTTAAGCATTCTTCAGCCCGAATGAGATAATTTGTATATAGATTTCTTTCTACCTTGCTAACTTTTACCTTTTCCATTAAATAATCTGGATGCCTTTCTCAATTTCTTTCAATAGCGGCAGTTTCTTTTTTTCTTGTAATTGCGATTCCGTCAAAATATATGGCGCAAGCCTGTTTCCATAGAGCGAAAGGCATAAGATAGAAAGTTTATCAATAGGCGCGATTAACGCTTTGGCTTCTTTTTGCGACCTCACTAAAATAAATAAATCAATATCGCTATTTACTTTAGACTTGCCTTGCACCACAGAACCATACAGAATAACCTTTTTCACTAATTTTTTCGGGATGTTTCCGGATAAGGTAACTTTTAAGTGCTCAAGCGGGGTGGGTACGTCGGAAATTTTGTTGATTATTTTAGATAAAGCCGCATAGACATAACTTTCTTTATTGACTGACCAGACATTGGCATTGCCAACCCGCGCAGCGCTTACCAGATTTAATTCGCGTAATTCTTTCATAAGGCGATTGACAGTCATAGATGATACCTTTATAACCTTGGCTAATTCATTTTCACTCATGGAAGCCTGATACCCAAAAAGGTACTTTAAGAGCTTAATCTTTGCCTTTGAACCGATTATTTTATCTAAAGGCGCCTCAAATTGCATAGCTTCTCCTAATCTAACATTTCTGTTAAGATTATAACATTTTTGTTATGTTTGTCAAGGGAAAATCTTTTAGGAATCTCTTTTTATTTCCTGCTTAGAAGGGTTCCCGGTTTAAGGTAGGGCTCTATTGAGCGAAAGATGCGCTGGGCAATCATCTGGTAGCCTTTGCCGTTGGGGTGGAGAAAATCGCTCTTCATTGAGGGGTTGGTTACTATTTTATTTAATATGTTCGGGATAAAAATCGCGCCTGTTTCGTAAGCGAGCCTGCGGTAAGCCCCGCGGTATTCCTTTAAGAACAACCCCGCGCTTATATCAACCACCGCCACCATCGCCCCGCTTGCCTGAACCTCTTCCACCATCTGCCTGACGTTATCCATTGTGGTCTCTATGGGGGTCTTTCTTAAAAAATCATTGCCCCCGAATTCAATGATTACCAGAAACGGGTCTCTGTCTATGGCATCGGATCGAATACGCTGCAGGGCTTCAGTAGAGGTATCGCCGTCTATGCCCGCATTTATCACCGGCACCCTGACCAGCCTGGCTAATGCCGTCGGATAATCCTCTCCCGGCTTTGCCCCGTATCCAAAGGTAATGCTGTCGCCAAAGCAGACAATCGTCTTGCCCCCTGAACTAACATTCACAATCTCCCTCTTCGCGCACCCGCCAATAAAAATAAACAATAATAAACCGGAAAAAATTAATAATGCCTTTTTCTGTGGACTATTTTCTCTCATGCCTCAACCTCAACTGCCCGCAGGCCGCCTCAATATCCTGTCCGCGGGGCCTTCTTAAAGTTACGTTTAGGCCGTGCTTTAAAAGATACTCCTTAAACACCCCAACCTCTGCTCTATCGGGCGGCTCTGCCCCAAGTTCTTTTACCGGATTAGACGAAATAAGGTTAACCTTGGCAAGCTTTAATCCTTTTAATATTATAACTAACTTACGGGCGCTTTGCAAACTGGAATTTATCCCTTTCAGCAGGATATATTCAAAGGTTATCTGCCTGCCGGTCCTCTCAATGTATTCTTTACAGGCGCCTATCAACCCCCTTAACGGATATTTTTTATTTATAGGCATCAGCCTGCTTCTGGTGCGCTCATCCGCCGCATGCAACGAAACCGAAAGCTCAATCTGCATCCCCTCCTCGGCTAAGCGCCTGATGCCGGGGATAATGCCGCAGGTAGAAATGGTGATCCTGCGCGCGCCAACTTCTAAGCCTTCAGGGGAATTTATAATCCGAGCTGCCGCCAGAAGATTATCATAGTTATCCAGCGGTTCGCCGCTGCCCATAAAAACGATGTGGGTAATTTTTTTCTGCCGGGAGTGCTTCTTCAAGTATAAAACCTGCTCTATGATTTCACCGGCGCTTAAGTTACCTTTAAAGCCGCCTAAGCCACTGGCGCAGAAACTGCAGGCGAATTTACACCCTGCCTGCGTAGAAATACAGACGGTAACTCTTTTGCCTGCCGGGATGGCTACCGCCTCGATAAGGCTGCCGCCTCTTAATTCCAGAAGGAACTTCTCCGTCCCGTCTGTAGATACAAGGTGTTTTGCCAATTGCAGCCCGAAAATATAGAATTTCTCTCCTAAACGCCGGCGCAACTCCTGCGGCAGGTTAGTCATCTCCTGGAAATCGGCAGCGCCCTTTTTATAAATCCAGGAAAAAATCTGCCCGGCGCAAAAGCCCGGCGCTCCCCAGCCCTTTAACAGCAATTCCAATTCTTTTAATGTAAAATTCTTAATGTCATCCATGGAGAGGGTAAAAAATAGGGACAGTCCCCTACGGGGACAGTCCCTATTTTTTCCTTAATAGCGCCTTGTCTATTTTTCCGACGCGGTTCTTGGGCAGGGCCTGTTGGAACTCAAAATGATGCGGGATTTTAAAATGCGCCAGGTGCTGACGCAGAAAAAGGCGCAGCCCTTCTGCGTCGGGGGATTTGCCCTCTTTCAAAGCCACGAACGCCTTGGGAACCTCGCCCCTTAATTTATCCGGCACGCCTACAACCGCCGCCTCTGCGACATCCGCATGCCTTTGCAGAACCTGTTCCACCTCCGGCTCAAAGACGATCTCTCCGCCGACCTTAATCATCTCCTTGATTCTACCGACAATTGTATGCCTGCCTGACTTATCGCGCCGCACAACGTCTCCGGTCTTAAACCAGCCGTCTTCAGTCAAAACTTCTTTTGTCAACTCCGGCTCCTTATAATAGGCGGCCATAATTGAGCGGCCCCTCATCCATAACTCCCCCTGCTCTTCGTCGCCGAGGGCGCTGCCCTCCTGGCTAACAATCTTGGCTTCAGTGCCCGGCATAAATTTTCCGGTATGGGGCACCTCTTTGGTATTGGTGCCGGTAGGCAGGAAGCTATTCGGCGCGGCAGTCTCAGTCAGCCCCCAGCCGTTTAAAAGATAGGCATTAGGGCAGGCCTTATGAAACCTCTCCAGCAAAACCGCAGAACTGGGCGCGCCAAAGACCACTGCATAGCGCAGGGATGAAAGGTCAAACTTATCGTGCTCCTTAAGCGATAGAATCGCCACATACATTGCCGGGACAATACAGAAAATAGTGGATTTATATCTTTCTATATTTTTTAAAAACTCCAGTGGGTGAAAGCGCTCCATCAAAACCATACTTACCCCGAAATAGAGCATTAGCAGCATATAGTCTAACCCCCCCAGGTGCGAAAAAGGAATCCCCGGACAGATTAAGCTGTCCTTGTCGCTTGGGTGCAGGAAATATTCAAAACACTCCAGCGGATTATTGAAATGCGCGTATCTTAACAAGACCCCCTTGGGGTGCCCGGTTGAACCGGAGGTGTAGAAAATTGAGGAGTAATCCAGCTCATCTACTTCTGTCTGCGGCGCAAGAACTGCTGCCTTCGGCATCTGGCCCCAAGATATAAAACCTTCCCCCTCAGCAGGCGCGCTTTCCCCAAGAATAATAATCTTTTCTAAAGACGGGCATTTAACTTTGATATTCTTTAATTCAACGCCTTTTCTCTCCTGGGCAATCAGGATTTTGCTTTCGCTGTGGTTGATAAAATTTATGAGCTCCTCTTCGGTAAGCATAAAGTCCAGCGGCACTGCCACTGCCCGTAATATAAATACCCCCAAAAGCCCAAACATATACTGTGGGATATTAGGCAGGAATATTGCCACCTTATCTTCTTTAACCACGCCCAGGCCGGATAAGCCGCCGGCCGCCTTAAAGGATGCCTCTTTAAGCCCTGCAAAAGATATGGCAGAATCTCTAAATATTACCGCGGGCTTATCCCGGTATTTTTGCGCTCTTTCCTCCAAAATTCTTATGAAATTCATCCCCTCTTCCCCCTCACTTAAAATCCATACCAGTAATTTATCAATGGCTTTGCGCCCTTTGTCTTATCAATGATAACACTCTTAAGCCGGCTATATTCCAGCAGGCCCTCTCTCCCCAACTCCTTGCCGAAACCGCTCTGTTTAAATCCGCCGTAGGGAACCTCATTGAAAAACATCCCGTAAGTATTAACCCAGATAATGCCGGCGTTAATTTTGGCGGATAACTCTCTGGCTAATTTATCATCCTTTGTCCAGATAGCGCTTGCCAAGGCAAAGTCGCTGCTGTTGGCAAGTTTTACCGCCTCCTGGAGGCTGGAAAATTTATTCAGGCAAACCACCGGCCCAAAGGCCTCTTCCTTAAATATGCCCATATCCGCACTCGCCTCTTCAAATACCGCCGGCTCAAAAAAGAACCCGTCTTTTAATTCCGGCGCTTCCGGAATTTTTCCGCCGTATAATAACCTTGCCCCTTCCTGTTTTGCCTTATGCACATAGGCCATTACTTTTTTGCGCTGCGAGAGGCAAATCAGAGGGCCCATCTGTGTTTCATGCTCTGTGCCGGGGCCGATTTTTATCTTCTTTAGCTTTGCCAGGAACTCCCTTAAAAAATCGTCGTAGATATCATCTTCCACCAGAATGCGGGACATCGCCGTGCACATCTGCCCCTGGTTTAAAAATATAGAACAGAGGGAGCCGTTAACTGCCAGCTCCAGATCGGCATCTTTGAGCACGATCGCGGCGGATTTACCGCCCAATTCCATAACCATCTTCTTGGCCTGCCTTGAGGCATAACTCATAATCTTGCGCCCGACTTCGTTGCTGCCGGTAAAAGAGATCATATCCACCCGTCTGTCTGAACAGAGGGCCTGGCCTAACTTTTCCCCCTCGCCGTTAATAATATTGACCACGCCTTTGGGCAGGCCTGCTCTTTCTATAATCCTGCCCAATTCTAAGGCAGTCAAGGGGGTCAGGCTTGAGGGTTTTAAAATTACGCTGTTGCCCGCAGCCAGCGCCTGGGCTAATTTCCAACAGGCGATTAACAACGGATAATTCCACGGTACGATCAACACCGCCACTCCGCGCGGCTCATGCAAAAGCCTGGCCTCCACATCAGCGGATATGTTGATTATCTCCTCATCAAGATAATTAGCGAGGTTGTTGGCAAAGTGCTCAAAGGTCTTTGCCGCCGAAGGAATATCCATAAAAGTCGTTTCTTTTATGGGCTTTCCGGTATTAAGGGTTTCCAGCCTTGCCAAATTTTCGGCATTATCCATAATGCCTGCGCTAATCTTTAAAAGTATTTCCTTGCGTTCCTCCAGATTAAACTCCCTCCACGGCCCTTCATCAAAGGCGGCGCGCGCGCTGACTAGCGCCAAATTAATATCCTTTTCATCGGCAAGGCTGGCCTCAGCCAGAAGTTCGCCGGTGGAAGGATTGATTATCTTGTCCTTATGCGCTGACTCTTTGAAGCCGCCGTTAATAAATAAAGGATAGCTGGGGATCATTTAACCCTCACTTGTTTAAATATTTCAAATAACCTGTTAAAGGGGACATACCAGCGCGAGAGCTTGCCGAAATCTCCGGCTAACTTCATCTTCCCTTGCGTGGTGGCCACAAAAGGGTTAAGTTTTCCCAGAAATATCGCCTCCCAGATTTCTAAGGGTGCGGAAATCACAAAGGGCGCGTCTTCCTCGCTATCAAGCCGCGTGATTTTCCCTTTTTCAAAATTGAATTTATATAAGTTTTTATGGCCGTCCATCTTGATAACCACCTGCGTGGTCAAATCAAGCTCCGCCCCCTTCTTGGCGATGAGCTCGTCTTTATTTACCAGATCCACGATGGCCTGGATATGCTCTCTGGAAAACATAAGGTAAGCTGCTGCGCTTTGGGCAAAACTTTCCTTAAGGGCCTGATCCAGGCCGTCAAGAATATCTTTTTTAAAGAGCCGTGCCGTAGCAGCAACTCTTACCGCCTCCTCCAAAGCCTCAATCAGATACAATGCCTCGCTGAAGCTGTCGGCGACAGCGACTACGCCGTGATTCTTTATCACCGCAAGGTTATTGCTCTTTAAGGCAGCTACTACCGGCTCCGGCCTGGTAACCGCAGGGGTATCCTGCTCTATCACCGGGACATCCCCCAGGTATAATTTAGTCTCAAAGGTAAGAATTTTCAGGTCAGGGCAAACTGCAAAATAGGCATTAACCAACGGAGGGTGGCAGTGAATAATAACCTTATTGGGGAGGCTCTTATAAATAGCGCTGTGCATTGGAAACTCCGAACTCAAGGAACGGTTATTCCTGTTCTCCTCCTCCTTGCCCAGTTCAACTTTAATAATATCGTCGCGGACTAACTCCCCAAGCGAAGTACCGGTGGCGGTAATCAGTATATTATTTTCATCAACCCTTGCGCTCAAATTGCCCGCCCGGGCGGTAACCAGCCGCAGGGCGTATAATTTTTCCCCGATACGGATTATCTCTTCTCTTAAAGCCTTTTCCCTGTTAAAAATCATCTTGTAAGCTCCAGGTAAATGTGTTTGGTAATAAATCCTGCCGGGGTCACATCAAAGGCAGGATAATATCCTTTTACTCCGGCCGGGGCAATTCTTTTTCCGGCAAACTCCAATAGCTCTTTATCCGGCCTGATCTCTATCTTTATTTGAGCGCCGCTCTTTGCCTTTGAGGGCGGCGGGCATAAGACGTAAAGGGGGATGTTAAAGGCCTTGGCCAGAATGGCAATTTGATAAGTGCCTATCTTGTTAGCAATATCCCCGTTAAGGGCTAAGTGGTCTGCTCCGACGATAACTTTATCAATCTTGCCCTCAAACATCACTTCTGCCACCATATTGTCGGAGATTACGGTTACCTCAAAACCACCCCTCGCCAGCTCCCAGGCGGTCAGCCGCAGGCCCTGCAGATAAGGACGGGTCTCGGTAACGAAAAAACTTATTCTTTTCTTTGTCTTACGGCAAAAATCGCCGATTAAAGGCATCAGCCCGCTTACGTTGCAATGGGTAAGGATACAGTCCCCGTCATTAATCAGGCCGGCTGCCTCCTCTGCCTGCTGGATGCGTTTGTTTCTTAGCCTATCCAGGAAGCCAAGGATGCATTTTTCTAAAGGCAGGCCCTGCTGCTGCCAATCCAGCACCATATCGGTCAACACCTTAAACGGCAGCGTCGGGCGCGCTGAATTTAGGACTCCAGCAGCCTTCTTAAGCGGAACCTTCTTCCTTGAGGAAAGAAGTAAAGCATAAAGGACAAGCAGCACCTGCCCGACGGCGCGGGTCTTCATCTCTTTGATCGCTCCAGCCGCCTGCTGATAATCCTTGGCCTTTATATATTTTATTTTCTGAGGGAGCGCTGTCTCGTCAAGTATGTAAATCGTCTCACCCTTTAACTCCACCGGCCAGAATAACGGAGAATATTTCATTTATTTTCCTTCCAGTCGTTTAACTGTCTCCAATCCGATCTCGATAAGTTTAGTCTCCGCCATATAATACAACGGGTTCATAAAGCCCATCTCGCCGGTGATAACGTTATCGCTTACTGCCAGGATTGAACCGGCCTTGACCTTATAGGACTGGGCGATGGTCAGCAAAGCCGAAGATACCATATCCACGGCAATAGCCCCCTCCTTGCGTTTTGCCTCAACCAGCTCTCTTGTCTCCCGTAAAAGCGCATCCGTTGTCCAGGCGGTGCCGCGGTGCACTACTGCCCCCAGGTCTTTAGCCGCCTGTTCCATGGTATCGGCGATTTCCTTATCGGCGCAGGTTTGGAAATCCTTATCCACGTAATAAGGGGTCACCCCGTCTCCGCGGATTACCTTATCCACTACAATCAGGTCCCCGACCTTAATCTTCTCATCCAGCGCCCCGCAGCTGCCGATGCGGATGATATTCTGGATGCCGGAGTTACAGATTACCTCGGCGGTGATAGAGGTATCGGTTGAGAACCTGCCGCCGTTCATCGCGGTAATCCTGATGCCGTTATAGGTGCCGGTATACATTGAATACTCCATAAATGAAAAATTCCTTACCGGATTTTCTATTTTTTTAAGTAAAACCTCCAGCCTGTCTTTGGGCCCCGGCACAAT
>JAZDPH010000001.1:0-3630 GCA_043797735.1 Candidatus Omnitrophota bacterium
CGAATATATGAAAGCAGGGGCGCGGAACTTATATGTTTAAACGGCGTGCAGCAGTCAATGGCTATGTGGCATAGCTTTGTCCGGCGTTTTCGCAAAAAATATAGAATAATCCTGTTTGATTTTCCTAATCAGGGCAGGGCGCGTATCCTTTCCGGGCAAATCAATGTCGCCCTTGATGAGCAGGTGGCTATTTTGCGCGGCGTCCTTGAGGCCGCAAAGGCCGGCGGCGAGGTAACCGTATGCGCTGCCTCCTGGGGAGGGGTGGTTGCAGCGGCCTTTGCCTCCAGGTATCCCGATAAGGTCAAGAGGCTTATTTTAGCGAGTTTAGGGACAAGGCCGAATAAAAAAATGATTGAGACCATTAAAAAGGGCTCCAGTATATCCTGCGAAAACCGTAAGGAGATGGCAGAGACCTTAATTGAAAGCTTCGGCACAAATCTCCCCCCAATAATCAAACAGAAAATTATTACGCAGTTTAACAATATGGGCAGCGAAAAACTAAAAGCCTTTCATCAACACGGTTTATTTATTTTGGGCACAAGGGAGATCGGGGATGTGGTACGCCTAGAGGATATCAAAGCCGAAACCATACTTATCAACGGAGAAAAAGACTCAATTATTGACCTCAATGACGTTCGGTTTCTTGCCACTCAAATTCCCAATTGCCAGCTAAGGATTGTAAAAGACGCAGGGCACTTTCTGCATTTAGAACGGCAGGAAATTCTAGACCTTTATCAGGAGATACTAAAAGAAAAATGCTGAGGGTAATCCTTAAGGAATTAAAGCATCATGCGCCTTTTACCTTTGCGGGGGCTGCCTGCGGCATACTTTTTATGCTGATTTTCCGTAAGATGCCTCCGGATACGGCGCGTAACTTCTTTTATGTATTTCACCCCCTGCATGTATTTTTAAGCGCGTTGGTAACCACCTCAATCTTTCGGCTGCATACTAAAGGCAGGCCCGTGCCTTTGGTTACGGTGTTGTTAATCGGATATTTCGGTTCGGTAGGCATAGCAACGCTTAGCGATTCTTTAATTCCTTATCTGGGGGAATCCTTGCTTAATCTTCCTAACCGGGGCGTGCACCTGGGATTTATTGAAGAGTTTTGGCTGGTAAATCCGATGGCTTTCTTGGGAATAGCTGCGGCATTGATAAAACCTGCGACAAAATTTACCCACTCCGGCCACGTGCTGCTTAGCACCTGGGCCTCTTTATTTCATATCCTGATGGCGCTTGGTGGATATTTGGCCTGGGCTTCATACCTGGTGATACTTTTCTTTTTGTTTATTGCGGTCTGGATTCCCTGCTGCGTAAGCGACATTATCTTTCCGTTATTATTCCTGCCAAAAAGCAAAATAAGCTGTTGCGATGAAAAGTAAGGTTTATTTTACAGCCGTTGATAACTCTGATAATGTCCGGCTTATCTCCGCTAAGCTAAAAAGCCTGCTTGATGAGAGCGGGCTGTTAGGTTTTATTAAAAAAGATGAGCGCGTAGCGGTTAAAATGCATTTTGGGGAGGAGGACAATACCGGTTTTGTTCCCGCGCAGTATTTAGGCATAATTTGCGAGGGCATTATTAAGCAGCCTGGCAGGCAGGCAAAACCCTTTTTAATAGATACCAATACTCTTTATCGCGGAAAAAGGATGAATTCCCGCCAGCATATTCGGCTGGCCTACAGCCACGGTTTTACAAAGGATAAAACCGGCGTTGAAGTAATTATCCCTGAAGATTCCCAGAATACCTCCGAAGTGGCAATAAACGCAAAGCTTATTAAAACGGCAAAAATTTCCACTCCATTTTTGGCGGCGGATGCCATCCTGGGCGTTGCTCATTTTAAAGGGCATCTAATGGCCGGTTTCGGCGGGGCGCTAAAGAACCTGGGTATGGGGTGCGCGACAAGAGAGGGGAAGCTTGCCCAGCATAGCGACCTTTCTCCTTTTGTGATTATCCAGAACTGTGCCGGCTGTGGCGCCTGCCTAAAGGCTTGTCCGGCAGGAGCGGTATCTATCCAGAATAAGAAAGCCCGTATTGATAGCGCCAGGTGCATCGGCTGCGCCGCCTGTGTCGCCGTCTGTCCAAATAACGCCATTGACGTTAATTGGGATGCTGGAGGGGATACTATTCAGGAGAAGATGGTTGAATATGCAAGCGCCGTTTTAAAGGATAAAAAGGGACGAGCTGCCTTTATAAATTTTGCGCTTAAGATTACCGCAGAGTGCGACTGCCTGGCAAAGGACGACCCCCGGATTGCCCCTGATATAGGAATATTTGCCTCAACGGACCCGGTAAGTATTGATAAAGCCTGCCTGGATTTGATAAATAATGCTTGCGGCCGCGATGTATTTAAAGAAGCACACCCTAAGAGAGACGGCCTTAAACAGCTGCAATACGCAAGCGCACTCGGCCTGGGAAGCTTAGAATATGAGTTAATCCGGGCTATTCACAAGAAACCCCTATAATCGCACAACCCTTAAAAAACGAATACGTTAGGGCATGTTTTCTCCCTATGCTCAAGTTAACATAAGATACATTATAGGAAGTTGAGCATAGTTGTAAATAAAAGTAAATAAGGCTGTTTTTTAGAGCCTACGGCAGGCTGTCTTTTGAGGTTATTACGTAGGTGCCGCCTTGTATCTTAATTATCGCGCCGTTTACCAGGGCATTGGCGATGGTTTTATGGGCTTTCTTTAGGATGCGGCTGAAAGTTTGCTGGGAGATATGCATTGATTTTGCGGCGGCCTTTTGGTTCAGGCCAATGTAATCGGTAAGCCTTATAGACTCAAATTCCTCCACCATAAGGTTGACTTCTTCGGGCCGGCCGGGCCTACCCCGCGGGCTAAACTGGCTGATTTTGGGGTTTGTGCGGACAATCTTATATTTTCTTGGCCTTCCTCTTGCTTGCATTTATATCAACTTACCTATTTTTATCTATCTTTAACGCCCCATTTATTTTGGGTACATACTCAATAATAGCCATTTTAATAGGCCTATCGCTAAAGACAGGCCTACTTTTTATGTTATATTCTAATTTTATCTACAATTTTTAAGAAGGCGCCCACCGCATCGGGAGCAAATTGAGTTTCTGAATTCTTCTTAATCTCCTCAACGGCCTCTTCTTTAGTAAGGGGTTTTTCCCGGTAGGGCCGCTGGGAAACCATAGCATCAAAACTGTCCGCAACCGCCATTAGTTTAGCGCCCATTTTAATCTGTTCGCCCGCCAGGCCATAAGGATAGCCTTTGCCGTCATAGCGCTCATGGTGCTGTTTAATTAATTCTATTGCCCCGCCTAAGAAATCCAGGGGCATTAAGATCTCCGCGCCCATTAATGAATGCAGTTTTACTTCTTTCCATTCCTGGGGCGTCAATTTTCCGGGTTTACTAAGTATGTAGTCGTGAATACCTATCTTGCCTAAGTCATGCAGCTCACAGGCCTGTTGTATCTCTTTGGTTTCCTCAAGCCCCAATCCCAACTCTTTAGCCATTAGCAGCGCATATTTAGTTACATTCTCCGAATGTCCGTGGGTATAATGATCCTTGGCATCAATTGCCTGGGCTAATGCCTTGACCGTCTGCATATAAGTGTTCTGTAATTGCTGGTAAAAACCTTTTGAATCTTGAGTCTTTTCCTG
>JAZDPH010000004.1:0-9062 GCA_043797735.1 Candidatus Omnitrophota bacterium
AAGGCGATTGTTTTTTCGCGCTGAAACCGCCCCAAAATTAACTGCGCAAAGGAAAAACTTACCAGAATAAGCAAAAGCCCGACCAGGCCGAGAATTATCCTGGAGTTTGCGCTGTCTTGGGTAAGAATCAGCAGGTCTATAACATCCTGCGGCTGTAGTAAATTAAGGGAAAAGACTATCAAAATTACCCCTACCAGCATAATAACCGCTGCATAAAATAATACGCCTAAAACTGTAAAGAACCTCATCTCTTACCCCCTTTCAATACCCTTGATATTGACGTTTATATCTTTTACGGAAAGGCTGGTCATTTTTTCCAGGCTGTTGCGCACATTTTCCTGGACCTTGCCGGCTATCTCGGGAATATTGTAACCGTATTTTATAACCAGCGGTATCTCTATCTTGACCTCTTCGTTCTTGCTAATCTCTACGCGAATAGCAGAAAGGTATGCTTTTCCGATAAACTCTGCAATGCCGCTTTTTAAATCGCCCCCCACGCGCCTTACCCCTTCTATTTCGGCCGCAGCCAGCGAGGCAATTGAGGCAATAACATTTTTATGAACTCTAACCGTCCCCAGGTCTGTACGCGACTCTTCCCTCTCCATTACCCCTCCTCTCCCTTTTCCTTAAGCATCTCCTGTACGAAATGAGTAGATATCTCACCCTTCAAGAATAAAGGATGCTCTATTAACTGCAGGTGAAACGGTATCGTGGTCTTGATAGGGGCGATATGAAATTCCAGTAACGCCCGATGCATAACCTTGATTGCCTCATCGCGGTTATTTCCATAGGCAATGAGTTTGGCGACCAACGAGTCATAATAAGGCGAAATCTCGTAGCCCGGATAGATATGCGAGTCTATCCTGATACCCGGGCCGCCGGGAAAAACCAGGGATTCTATTTTCCCGGGTGAAGGCATAAAATTATTCTGGAAATCCTCCGCATTGATACGGCACTCAATGCATGAGCCGCGCAGCTGGACGTCATCCTGATGAAGCTTAAGCCTCTCGCCGGCGGCAATGCGGATCTGGCTCTTAATCAAATCAACGCCGGAGACAACTTCGGTTACCGGATGCTCAACCTGAATGCGGGTATTCATCTCCATAAAATAAAAATTATCATTTTCATCCAGAAGAAATTCTATCGTTCCGGCGCTGACATAGCTAACGTGCTTTGAGCCGCGCAGGGCCATATCGCCGATACGCCGGCGCAGTTTATTATTTATCGCCGGGGAGGGCGACTCTTCCAATAACTTCTGGTGCCGCCGCTGAATGGAACAGTCCCTCTCTCCTAAGTGGATAATATGGCCGTATTTATCCGCCAGGATCTGTATCTCGATATGGCGGGTTCTTTCGATGTATTTTTCAATGTAGACGTTGGAGTTGCCGAAATTCGCCTCTGCCTCTGCCTGAGCGGTCATGAGGCTTGAGACCAAGGTTAGGTCATTATGGCAGATGCGCATCCCCTTGCCCCCTCCGCCTGCGGCCGCCTTTATGATTACCGGGTATCCTATGGACTGAGCGGTCTTAAGCGCCTCTTCCTTATTCTTAATTATGGAGGTGCTCCCCGGCACGATAGGAAGGCCGGCCTTATGCATTGTCGCACGCGCAGCCATCTTATCGCCCATCAGCCGCATGTTTTCAGGCGTCGGGCCAATAAAGGTTATCTTGCAGGATTCGCATATCTCGGCGAAGTGGGGATTTTCGGCCAAAAAACCGTAACCGGGATGTATCGCTTCTACGTCGGTAATTTCTGCGGCGCTGATAATGGCGGGCATGTTCAGATAACTGCTGCTGGAGGGCGCTCCTCCTATGCAGATAGCCTCATCGGCAAAACGCACATGCAGGGAATCCCTGTCTGCCTGCGAGAAAACGGCTACGGTGCGAATGCCTAACTCGCGGCAGGCGCGGATTATCCTCAGGGCTATCTCGCCACGATTGGCAATTAGTATTTTGGAAAACATTACAGAGGCTCGATTAGAAACAACGGCTGGGCAAATTCCACCGGTTCGGCGTTATCTACGAGAACCTCCAGGACTTTACCCTTAATCTCCGACTTTATTTCAGTCATTAATTTCATTGCTTCAATTATACAGATAACCTGGCCGATCTCCACAGCCTGGCCGGCCTCCACATAAGCCGGAGCCTCCGGCGACGGAGAATGGTAAAAGGTGCCAACCATAGGGGCTTTTATTTCTAAGGTTTTCTCGCCGGCCTTGGCCTTTGCCTCAAGAGATTCTTTAACAGCGGCCTGGGGGATCTTTTCTCTTTCTATCACAATCGGGGCGCCAAACCCTTCAGCGCCGGATACGGCCTTCTTCAACCGGATACGCATCCCCTCTTTTTCAACCTCAAGCTCCATCAGGCCATTATCGTTCATCAAGTTAATCATCTCTTTGATTTCTTTTATATTCACCCAGCCCTTCCTTTCCTTTCCCCGCTCTTCCTTATCTTATGTGTTATCTTCCTTAGGAAGGGCTGGGTTCATTACCCTGCCCCCTTAATTCTTTCTACATATCCTCCTGTGCGCGTGTCGATTTTAATTGTATCTCCGGTATTAATAAATAAAGGTACCTGTATTGTAGCGCCGCCTTCTATCTCGGCAGGCTTGCCGCCGCCTTTTGCGGTATCGCCTCTTATGCCCGGCTCGGTATAGGTTATTTTAAACTCTATAAAATTCGGAAGGCTGACACTAAGAGTTTGTTTCCCGTAGAAATAACCGCTTACCTCTAAATTGTCCCTTAAGAACTTCCTGTTATCCCCCAGCACCTCTTCGGATACCGCTACCTCTTCAAAATTCTCCTGGTCCATAAAGTGGTACATCGCCCCTGAGGCATAAAGGTACTGGAGTTTTCTCTCCTCGACAAATGCCGGCTCAATTTTCTCGTCCCCCCGAAAAGTCTTCTCAAGGACGGCGTTATTTTTAAGGTTGCGGATCTTTGCCCGCACAAAGGCAGAGCCCTTGCCGGGCTTAACATGCTGGGTGTCTATGACCACGTAGACCTGGCCGTCAACTATTATAGTTACCCCTGACTTAATCTCATTTATGGAGAGCGTCACTTATAACCTCGCATCCCTTTTTTGTTACAAAAACCATATCTTCTATTCTGATGCCAAAAACCCCCGGCAGGTAAATTGCCGGCTCAATGGTAAAGGCCATCCCCGGCCTTAACTTACCAGGCTCTTTATCCGAAATCTGAGGCGCTTCATGCACCTCCAGGCCCACTCCGTGGCCCAGATTATGGCTGAAATTAGGGCCGAACCCCTGCTGCCGGATGTAACTGCGGGCAGCCCTGTCAATTTCGCATATTGGAACGCCGGGCTTAATTGCTGCTATTGCCGCCTCTTGCGCGCGCAGGACTATGCCGTAAACCTTTCTGGCGAGAGCGTTTATTTTACCCAAAAAGAATACCCTTGTCAAGTCGGATTTATACCCCTGATAATCCACTCCGATATCAATAAGAAGCGGCTCTCCCTTAAGCGCTTTTTTCTGCGAAGGGGCATGGTGCGGGGACGCGGAATTCGCCCCTGATGCCACAATTATCTCAAATGCGCTGCCGGCGCCGCCGTTGTAGCGCAGATAACGCTCCAGCTCCGCGGCAACCTCGATCTCTTTTATTCCCGGGGCAATCTGTTTTTCTATGTATTTTAAAGCGCAAACGGCTATACGCGCCGCTTCCCTTATAAGCCTAATCTCTTGCGAATCCTTGAGTTGCCTTAAGCCCTCAATAAGGCCGCTAAGCGGGGCTAAGCAGGCCTTGCTGCCCAGGTGTTTATTTATTTCTCTATATTCCGCGTAAGGCAGAGCCCTTTCCTCGAAACCTATTTTTTTAAGCCCGAGTTCCCGGCAGCTTTGGGCGATGAGCTTAAAAACAGAACCATTGGTTTTCTTCAGGGTAAACGGCTTCTTAAGCAGCCTGCCGGCCTCCAGGATATACCTTGAATCCGTAAAATATATATTTTCTTTTTTGGAAATTAAAGCGTAAGAATCCCTGCTGCGGAATTCGGTAAGGTAAGAGATGTTGGCAGGCAAAGAAAGCAGCAGGCCGCCTAAGCCCTCCTGCTCTAATCTTGCATAAAGCCTTTTTAAACGTGGGCTCACCCCGCCCTTGCTTATTTGATAACATTTTCTTTCTTTAGCAAGAGCGGGGCTCATTTAGCATTAATCAGGTCGATCAAGGCCTCCAGGCCCAGATAATAACTATCGGGGCCAAAACCCACTATAGAGCCTTTTGCTACGGGAGAAATCAGGGACTTCTGCCTGAACTCTTCGCGAGAATAGATGTTGGAAAGGTGCACCTCCACCGTTAATAACGCGGCGGCGGCGATAGCGTCTCTGATGGCAACGCTGGTATGGGTGTAGGCGGCCGGATTTATCAATAGCGCGGCGTAAGCCTTTTTGGCGCTGCCGATTAAATCCACGATTTCACCTTCATAATTGGATTGGACAATCTTGAGGGATATTTTATTCCTGCGGGCGATACTCTTTAAATTATCGTTTATCTGTTTCAGGGATACCTTTGTGTATATGCCGGGCTCTCTCTGCCCCAAGAGGTTTAAGTTCGGGCCGTGGATGACTAATATCTTTTTCACAAGACTTTCCTCATCTTTATCTTTAACGCAGATGGTCGCAGATTGCACGCAAATGGTCGCAGATTATCTGCGAAAATCTGCGTTAGATTTGCGTGTATCTGCGTTAAAAAGTATTTAAAATATTATCCCTCGGCTTCATCAATAAGCATTACCGGAATGCCATCGCGTATGGGGTATTTCTTGCCACACTTCTTGCAGACGATTTTATTATCCTTCTCCTCTACATCGCCTTTACAGTCGGGGCAAGCTAATATATCTAATAGTTCTTTGTCAATCATAGGATTCTCCTTAAGGACGGTTATTCGTATATTTGGGTATCCGGTAGTGGGTATCAGAATATTTGGGTATCCGGTGGAAAAAATTCCTGATATCCCGATACACCGATATCCACATCCGGATAACCGGATGACCTGATATCCACATTACACCTAGCTGCCTGAATCCTTGTTCTTCTCTACATACTGCATCCTTAACTCGTACAGAATGTTTTCCAAAAGGACCTCTTCTTCTTTGGTGAGGTTGCCCCTGGTCTTCTCTTTAAGCATCCCCAATGTATCAATTATGAACTTGGCCTGTGCCAGGTCCTCTTCTTTCTTGTTGCTTGCCGGATTAGCAATAGCCCCCAACGCAATAGATGCCTGAAGGGCAAGGGTGGTAGCGAAAAAATTAAAATCCGCCTGCGGAGGCACAAATTTAGCCTCTTTTTTCAGGTTCTCTTTTTCCTTCTCTGCCGCTTCCTTCCAATTTTCATCAATCTTTTTCTTATCTTCGTCCATGATTAATAGAACAGGATGCCGGCATAACCGACAACGCTGCTTCTATCCCCGGTTACCTCTGCGCTGGTTTGGTATTTTACAAGTTGGGCATTCTTTGCCCCTAAGAACTTAGCCGCGGCAAGCATCGCTGCCGCCGGGGCGAGCCCGCACATCGATATACCAAACCGGCCGGCTCTTTGATAAAGCTTATCTTCGTCTAATTCCAGCATTGCCTCTATGGCAGAGTTATCTTTCCTGCGGGCATCTTCCTCGGGCTCATAATGCGTCATATCGGAGCTGGCAACGAGCAAAGTAGAATCTTTATAAGGCGGCTCGCCAACTGCCTCCCCGATTGCCCTGCCTATCTCTTTTAAGTCCGCCAAACCTCCCGGCATAAATACAATAGGGATAATTTTAAAGCCTTTTTTAAAATACTGCAAAATCGGCGCCTCTACCTCCAGTGAATGTTCGCTCAAGTGCGCCGAAGAATCCTCTTTTAATAATTTACAGCGCTCAAGTATTCTTCCTGCCAGCTGCGAATCAATCTCTATCTCCCCCAGCGGGGTCTGCCACTTTCCCCGGCTCATTATGCTAAAAGGCGCCCCTATTCCCGTATGGCTGGGGCCCAGCAAAATCACCCTTTCCTTAATATTAATCCGCGCGGCTGTCTCAACCGCCACCCTTCCGGAATAGGCATAACCCGCATGCGGGAGCATACAGGCGATGGCGTCTATTTTATCTGCCGGCTCTGTAGGGATAAAACTTTTTATCTGCCGGCTTATTTGCCCGGCAGCGGCAGGATAAAACTGCCCGGCGAACGCCGCTTTACGAAAGTCGGGCCGCTGCATTTAGCACTTTCTCCGGATAAGGCTTATCTTCTGCCTTTTCCCTTAGCCCTTTTTCTTTTCTTTTCGCTGGGCTTCTCATAATGCTTGCGGTCCCTTACTTCCCGCAGTATGCCCTCCTGCTCAATCTTTTTCTTGAAGCGCCGCAACGCCGATTCAAAAGACTCGTCTTTCCTGACTTCAATCTGAGACAATATAATCAACCCCTTTCTTAAATTCGCCAGCTACCTTTTTAAAGCGAATTTAACCCGCCGACGCTTCGGTGGCGGGTTAAATATCTGCTCTAAATTAAATATATTAACATTGATTTTAGCCTGTGTCAATGCTTAAATACCGCCTTGCTAAACCGGAATAAACTTTCTTGCCCTCGGTATAAAAAATCCCTCCTTCTACTATTAATAGGCGTATCGGAAGGGAAAATCTAACTAAGAAACAAAAGTGTCCTCTTTATTTTTAATAATTGGCCTCTATGGTATTCTGGATTGGTTTTAACTCCAAGCAGTTAACTTCATTTTTATCTTCCAGGAATCTTTCTACATCCTTTTTTACAACTCTAAAGTCAATTTTTTCAAGCCGCAGCAAGAGGAACTTTTTGAAATTCCTTTCATTGACAGATAGCGCATTAGCGTTAGTTTGCCGGATAGCGTTATTAAGTAGTTTAAAGTTAGGCTTGGTCTTGCGGGAAATATACCAAACGAAATCATAGAAGTCCCTTCCTTTGGTAAAATTACGGTAAAAGCAGGCGTGCAGTTTAGTAGAAAATAAAGACGCTAAATCAAAATGGGCAATGTTAAAAATATAAACTTTATTAACAATAGAACTTTGCAGCCGCCAACCGGCAGGCGGATTGGTATCTACTTCAATTTTTATACTGAGTTTCTGGCTCTTCAGGTTAGATAATCCTATGCGGCTTAATAGGCCAGGAAACTTAAGCCAGGCGCTTTGCACATTTCTTTCTATCTTAGGCGCAATCTCGGTTTCTACATTATAAAGAGTAAACTCCCGAGATAATTGCGAACAAAGCCGGGTAAAATCAAACCCCCCCTTCTTAACTAGAGAAAAATCCAGGTCTTCCGAAAAACGGCGCAAGTTAAAAAGCACCCGTAAGGCAGTCCCGCCCACAAAGGCCATATTTTCAAAATAATTTTTATCGGCTAAAATCTTTAAAGTAATTATTTGGAGGTATTCGCGCGTTTTATTTAGTTTCTTTTCTAAGGTATCCACGCCGGCCAGTTGTTGTTTAATTACCTCAAGCATCCTACCCTCTCAACTTAATGAATCCGCAAAAAATCCTGCATAACTCTGTTAACTGCGGATTGGTAAAATTTACCGCGAAATCCATAATTTTTTTCCGGCTCAATCCTTTTAAATTCTGGAACCTGTAGGAATCCTTAAATTTCTGCCGGGCATATTTCTTAAGGTTCGGTAGATTAAAATATAAAAAATCTACCACTGCTTTTTCCGGCTCGGCCATAAAAAACTCCAAACCATTTTCATCCTTTACCAGTTTGTAACCGCTAAATCCCACGGGTTTAATGTGCTGGTATATAAACCTGCCCAGGCAATTGCTAAATCTGATGGTCTTTCTGGTAGTTACGCAAGTCAGGTCAAAAACAGATTCCGGGATTAAACCGTAAAAACTCAGCGCTGATTCAAGGCTGATATACGAAGGGGCATAAAGCTGGCCTGCAAGATAATATCTGCTGGGCGTGATTTTTCTATCATTTTCATTAAGGATAAAAATCCCCCGTCTGAGTTTAAAAATCAGGCGCCTGCTTTGCCAGCGGCTAAGCTGGTTGAGGATATTCTGTCCCCGCCTCTTTTCTGTTTTAACGACGGCTTTGCTTAAAATAAAAGGCAGATGACGAAACCGGTTTTTAAATTGCGTATAGTCCATAAGTACCTTTCCATAACTAACCAAATTTGATTAGTTATGGAAATAGCATAAAACAAAAAAACTGTTTTGTCAAGTATTTCATTAGCATTACTTTATCATTCTTCCATAACCAGATGTTTCGTTTGCTGTTGAACCATCGCTAAGAGTAAAAGCCGTTTTTCCCTTACCCTTGCTTACTCTTTCGCATTAACCCTCTAACGCGCACATTATGATTCTTGCGTAACCCGATGTTGGAGTCGATATTTGAGTTCCATCTTTATCGTAAAATGAAGCTATGAATTGTGCCGCTCTTATAGTAATCGTTGTCGTAGATAAAGCTACCATCATACAATGGTATCTACTATCAGGAGTGGCTTGACCCATATTATGAACACACCAACCAGAACCATCGCTATTTTCCGCAAGATATGTAATTACCAATACTTTTGTTGTTCCTAAGTTATGAGTCTTTATATAAGTTGTGCTGGCCGCAACCGCAAACCATCCGCTATCATAGACTTTTAAAGCCAGAGCGGATAAGGGCAATTTAGCAGTGTTATCCAAGGGCAATAATTTATTTGGCACAGGAGTAGTACTTACCCCTACATTAGCAACCGTATTCGCATCCTCCGCCTTCTCTGCCCTTATGGCATAGGCGCTTGAAGTAATCTGCTGCCTGGGGCTCATTACCTCATCGGCGACTTTTATCTCCAGCCAGTAGGGCTTGTCAAAAGCAAGGCCAAGGCTGGTTACCGAGCCCAAAAGGATGCTGAAGATACCCTTCTGGATAAGCAGACTTGGGTGAGCCTCCTCCCAGAGCAGGTTGCCTGCGGTTTCAGCGTCATAGATTCTAAAGGTAAGGTTGTGGGAGCCTTCTAAGGGCTTATTATCTGCATCAGTGAGCCGGCCCTGATAGTTGATGAGGCGGGGGACTGCGGCGTAGGTAGCGGTTAGCGGATAGCGTATAGCGGATAGTAATAGAATCAAAAACAAT
>JAZDPH010000015.1:0-3438 GCA_043797735.1 Candidatus Omnitrophota bacterium
CCCACTCCTTTTAAGAAGATACTCCTGATCACAACCATAAAATAACGCAGGGGGTTAAGAAAGGTGAAGTATTGGATGATCTTGGGCATATTGGCTATCGGGTAGGCAAAGCCGGATAAGAGCACTGTCGGCATATAAAAAAGAAAAACCGACATCATCGCCTCCTGCTGGGTTGAGGAGATGGTAGAGATAAACAGGCCTATCCCTAAAGTGGTAAATAAATATACGCAGGTGGAAAAAAGCAGTAAAAACAAATTTCCCCTCAAAGGGACATGAAACCAGAATACCCCCAGCGCGGTAATCAAGGTAATCTGGATAAGCGCGATTACCGCAAAGGGGAGCAGCTTACCTATAATAAGCTCTATCGGCTCCAAGGGGCTTACTATTAACTGCTCCATAGTGCCGATCTCCTTCTCTTTGACTATAGCCATGGCAGTAAGCAGGAGAGACATCATCGTTACAATGGTGGCGATTACCCCCGGCAGGTAATAGTTTCTTGAAACAAGGTTCCCGTTAAACCAGGCGCGGTCCCGCAAATCCACGCTGGGCAGCCCTTTTATCTTTTTGCCTGTCTGGCTTGCCGCAAGCCTGCGCTTCATCAACTCATACTTATAGTCGCTCATAATCGTGTTGGCATAACCCATAATAATCATTGTCGTATTTGAATCAGAGCCGTCATAGGCCAGCTGAATCGCGGCGTCTTTTCCGGCGTTAATGTTGCGGCCGAAACCGCGGTCAATATGAATAACTATGTTAGCCAGCCCTTTATTAAGGATACGGTCCTGCTCGCTATCGCTAAAAATGTAATATTTGGGGATAAAATATTTGGAATAGGTAAACCTGCGCAGGAGCTCGCGGCTCTCCGGAGTATTGTCCCGGTCAAAAATAGCGGTGGGGACATAGTTTATGTCTTTATTCGCGGCGTAGCCGAAAAGGATTATCTGGATAAGCGGGGTGATGAAAATAACCGTTTTCATCCGCGGGTCGCGGAAGATCTGCTTAAACTCCTTGATCAGGATTGCCCTCGCCCGCTCAAAGCTCATACGGCCACCTTTTTCTTAAATCTGGTCACCGCAAGAAACAGCATTATAAAAGCAAATAATAATAAAAAAAGCGCCTCGTCCCACATCGTGCGCATCGTGCCGCCTTTTAAAAATGACTCCCTTAATATCACGATGTAATAACGCGCCGGAATAAGATAGGTAACTGCCTGAAGAAACTGCGGCATATTAAAAATCGGGTAGATAAACCCGGAGAGAAGCATGGCCGGTATCATCGTGGTCAGGCTCGCCAGCTGGCTGGCCATCAATTGGGTCCTGGCAACTACGGAGATTAATATGCCCTGCGATAAAGCCCCGGTTAAAAAGAGCGAGCTTAATAGTATAAGCAAAAGATAACTGCCCCGGAAAGGGACCTGAAATAAAAACCTGGCCATAATCACCCCGACCATAAGGTCAAAGAACCCGATGGCAAAATAGGGTATAAATTTGCCGATCACCAGCTCCGGGGCCTTTACCGGAGTAGAAATCAACTGCTCCATCGTCCCCCTCTCCCATTCCCGGGCAACGCAGATAGAGGTCACCAGCGCTGCGATAATCATAATGATGATCGCGATAACGCCGGGGACAATAAACCAGGTGCTGGTCAGCCCCATATTAAACCAGACCCTTGAACGGGCATCCGCCGATTCAGGGGCCTTAAGGCCCGCATCAGCAAAGCTCTGGGTCAGAAGGCCAACATTATATTTGGAAACCACCGTGTATACATAGCCCCGGGCTATAGTGGCGGTATTGGCATCGCTTCCGTCAATTAATAACTGCAGGGGCGCCTGTTTGCCGCTTTCAATATAATGCGAGAAGTCTTTGGGGATGATCAAGGCCATCAATACCTCTCCCTTATTAATCATCCTCTCAATATCGCGGTAGTTATCCGTATATTTTACTATCCTGAAGTACCTGGAATTTTTAAAATTAAGCAGGAAGTTGCGGGTAAGCTCTGAAGAGGCATCCTGATTCCAGACCACCGTGCGCACATGGTCAATATCCAGAGAAAGCCCGTAACCGAAGATAAGCAGGAGGAATACGGGGATCACCAGAGACAGGCCCAGGGAACGCGGGTCGCGCTTGATCTGGATAAATTCCTTCCAGGCTACGGCTTTAATCCTTCTAAAGGCTTGCTTGGTCATAGTTTTCTATTGAAGAAACAAATACGTCCTCCAGTGAAGGCCGGATTTTCTTAACATTAAAATCCCCCGCCTGCATTTTGCGCAGGGACGCCTCTATCGCCGGTATTGCCTTGGAGCTGTCGTAGACAACCGCATGAATTGCCGCCCCGAAGAGCGCGGCCTCTTTGACCCCCTCAATTTTGCTTACTCTTTCCAGCCAGTTTTGCGAATCAGCCAAAGTAATCTCAAGCACCTCATTCTTCATATTCTTGGTCTTCATCTCCTCGGGGGTGCCGGCGGCGATAATCGTACCGTGGTAGATTAAAACCATACGGTTGCAGTTTTCCGCCTCATCCATATAGTGGGTAGTGATAAAGATGGTTACTCCGCCTGATGCCAGCTGTTTAATAGTATCCCAGAAATTGGCGCGGGTTATCGGGTCAACGCCTGAGGTCGGTTCGTCAAGAAATATGATTCTTGGTTTATGCAGGAGGGCACAGCCCAGGGCAAGGCGCTGCTTCCACCCGCCGGCTAAGGTGGCGGTGAGCCGCGACTCCATCCCTTCTAATCCGGCGGTGCGGATAACTGCTTCAAAACGTTCTTTCTTCTCTTGCGGAGGAATTTTGTATATGCCGCTGTAAAAATTAATATTCTCCTCCACGCTCAAATCGTTATAAAGGGAGAATTTCTGCGACATATAACCGATATGCTCTTTGATGCTATGCTGCTCTTTGATGATATCATAACCGCCCACCGTGCCCGAGCCGGAGGTAGGGGAAATTATCCCGCAGAGCATCCTGATGGTGGTGGACTTTCCCGCCCCGTTCGGGCCAAGGAACCCGAAGATCTCCCCCTTTTCTACTTCAAAGTTAATTTTATTTACGGCGGTAAATTCGCCGAATTTCTTCTCTAAGTTCTGGACGCTGACGGCAATATTATCATTCATAATACTTAATGAAATAACCAAGAACCAAACTTTGTCTTGAGATTGCTTCCTGCCTGCCGGCAGGCAGGCGCTCCTTTCGGTCGCCCGCAAGACACCATTCTTGTCTGCTTCGGCTTATGCCTTCGCAGTCGCTCGCAATGACACCATTCTTGTCATTGCGAGGAGTCCCGACGATACGTCGGGACGACGAAGCAATCCCTTCGTTTGGAATTTGGTTATTTCGCTTCTTTTGCTTCATATTCCTTTATTATCATAACGAACGCCTCTTCCAGCGTCTTGGCATTACACTCTTTTTTAATCTTATCCGGAGAGTCGCAGCGCAGAAGCT
>JAZDPH010000034.1:0-14741 GCA_043797735.1 Candidatus Omnitrophota bacterium
TCGGAAAGCCTCCAGGAGTTAATTACCAAGGTTATCGTTCCTACTGAACAGGTTTCCGAGATACGCGGCGGAAAAAAAAAGATTTCACAAAGGAAGTTTTTTCCGGGCTACCTTCTTCTGGAGATGGAGTTAAGCGAAAAGACGTACCTTTTTATTAAAAATACTGTAGGAGTTACCGGTTTTATAGGTTTGGGTAAGAAGCCTATGCCTTTGCCGCAGGCCGAGGTTGATAATATACTTAAGAGGACGCAGGATACGCAGGCAAAGCCCAGCCCCAAAGTTATTTTTGAAAAAGGAGAGCAGGTTAGGGTGACAGAAGGGCCGTTCGTGAATTTTAACGGTAGTATCGAAGAAATCCATCCGGAAAAAGGAAAAATTAAAGTTAACGTTTCCATTTTTGGCCGGGCAACGCCGGTTGAGTTGGAATACTGGCAGGTAGAAAAGGTATGAGAGGCCACGACTTATGGAGCGTAAGCGAACATAAGTCGTTGGCCGAACTACCCCCCTGTTTTGATTTGCGAACGAATTGAGCAAATCAATGGGGATCAATAGGTTTATTTAATGGCAAAGAAGATAAAGGTGCAGATTAAATTACACGTTCCGGGAGCGCAGGCTAATCCGGCGCCGCCGGTCGGGCCGGCCCTTGGCCAGCACGGTGTAAATATTATGTTGTTTTGCAAGCAATTCAACGAACAGACCAAGGGTAGAGATGGCCTGATCCTGCCGGCTGTCATCAGCGTTTACGAAGACAGGACCTTTACCTTTATTATAAAGACCCCGCCTTCTTCAGTGCTTCTTAAACGGGCGGCAAACCTGGCAAAGGCTTCCGGCTCAAGCGGCAAAGAAATAATCGGCAAGGTAACTAAAAGCCAGGTTGAAGAAATAGCAAAAGAGAAACTACAGGATTTAAATACCAAAGATTTAGCTCAGGCAATTAAGATTATTGAGGGCACAGCCAGAAGCATGGGCATCGGGATAGAGGCCTAAGGATTCTTCTTAGGATAGAGATGAGCATGAGGAGCAGAAGGTACAAAGAGTCAGAAAAGCAGATTGAGAAGGATAAGTCCTATCAGTTAAAAGACGCGATTCCGATACTGAAGAAAATGTCTCTGCCGAAATTCGATAGCTCCGTAGACCTGCACTATCATTTGGGTGTGGATGTTAAGAATTCGGACCAGATGGTTCGCGGAACGGTGGTGCTTCCTCATGGGACGGGAAAAAAGGTTAGGATTGCGGTTTTTTGCAAGGGCGAAGACGAGAAGATTGCCAGGGACCTTCAGGCCGATTTTGCAGGAGGCAATGAATTGATAGACAAAGTCGCGGCAGGCATGCTTGATTTTGACTGTGCTATCGCTACTCCTGAGATGATGAGGGACTTAAGCAAACTGGGGAAGGTCTTAGGCCCGCGCGGGCTTATGCCCAGCCCGAAGGCCGGCACGGTAACCAAGGACATCAAGAAAGCAGTTGAGGACTTAAGAAGAGGCAAGGTAGAATTTCGTATTGATAAACAGGCAGGGATTCATATTTCGGTAGGCAAGATTTCCTTTAGTGAAGAAAAGCTTTATGATAATGCCTCCGAGGTGATCGAGGCAATAAACCAGGCGCGGCCGAGTTCAGTCAAGGGCAAATTTATTCGCGGCCTTTCAATTTCAACGTCGATGAATCCGGGGCTCAAACTTTCATTTTAGTTATATGAAAAAATTAGGGCTTTTATTTAAAGAGACATCAGAAGGTATTATTAAGGATCGCCTTAAGCAATCCGAGGCTTTCCTGATTATAAGGCATACCGGGGTTTCCGGGCCGGATTTAAGCAGTTTGAGGCAGAGCCTAAAAGGCTTGGATGCCTCTTTTTTTGTGGTAAAAAACAGCGTTGCCAGGCGCGCCCTGAAAAATTCCGGGCATGATTCTCTTCTTGGAAGCGTGGAAGGGCCTTGCGGGCTGGTATTTATTAAAGAGGACCCGGTGGTTGTCTCTAAGGTTCTCTGGGGCTTCAAAAAGGAACATGAGAAGTTTATTTTAGGAGATGGTTTTCTAAAGGATAAGCCTCTGGGAGGCAAGGATATTGAATCAATGGCTCGTCTGCCGTCTAAGGAGGTTTTAAGGGCGCAGTTGGTGATGACATTAAATGCCCCCATTTCGGGCTTAGTTATGGCCTTGAGCCAGATAATCAGAAAATTTGTTTATTGTTTGGATCAGATCAGGGAGAAAAAACAAGGAGGAAAGTAAAATGGCTGCTGTAAAATTAGAGGAGATGATTAAAACTATTGAGACTATGAGCGTATTGGAACTTGCAGATTTAGTCAAGGCGCTGGAAGAGAAATTTGACGTAAAGGCCAATATGCCAATGGTTGCTGGTGTCGGCGCCGCCTCTGGGGCTGCCGCGCCTCAGGAGGAAAAGAGTGCTTTTAATGTAGTTTTGACCAGCGTCGGCGCAAACAAGATCGCCGTAATAAAGGAAGTAAGGACAATGACCAGCCTGGGCTTAAAAGAAGCCAAGGATTTGGTGGATGCCGCCCCCAAAACCGTCAAGGAGGGCGCGACGAAAGAAGAAGCGCAAGAAATGAAAAAGAAGCTTGAGGCAGCGGGAGCAACGGTAGAGTTAAAATAAGTGATGGCTAAACTTATGGACCGCGAGCGAAGCGAAGCGGGAACATAAGTTTATGCCAGAACTTATCCTGAGTCCGCCACAATCTTTGGCGGACGAAGGATCTAAGCAGAGTTTAAACTATGTTAAAACGAAAGAATTTCGCCAAACTTAAAGAAGTATACCATCTTCCGAATCTTCTGGATGTGCAGTTAGATGCATACCGGGATTTTTTACAGATGGACGTTCCTGCTCAAGAGAGGAAACGCCAGGGGCTGGAGGAGGTTTTTCAGGAGATATTTCCGGTTGAAAATGCGGATCGTTCGGTAAAGCTGGAGTATATCAGTTATTCTCTGGGGAAACATAAATACACCATCAACGAATCCAAAATCAGGGCACTGACTTATGCTGCGCCTCTTAAGGTGCGCTTCAGGTTAACTACCCCTAAAGAGACCAAGGAGCAGGATGCCTATTTCGGCGACTTGCCGTTAATGACGGACAAGGGGACTTTTGTCATAAACGGGGATGAGCGTGTGGTGGTTAGCCAGCTGCAGCGTTCTCCCGGGATTTCATTTGAGGAGGAGGAGCATCCCACCGGCAAAAAGATATTTTACGCCAGGGTTATCCCCTACCGCGGGGCATGGCTGGAATTTAAGTATGACCTCTCAGATAATATCCTGGCTTATGTGGACAGGCGCAGGAATTTTCCCGCCACCCAGATTTTAAGGATACTCGGTTTCTCCGAGGATGCCGATATTATCAAGGCTTTCGGCAGGGAATACCCGGAAATCACCAATACCTTAAAGAAGGATAGCACCAGGAATAAAGAAGAGGCCTACCTTGATTTTTACCGCAAGATGCGCCCTAGCGAACCGGTGACCAAAGAGACGGCAGAGGCTTTATTTTACAGATTATTTTTTGACCCGGCCAGGTATGACCTGGAGCGTGCCGGCAGGTTTATCTTAAACAGAAAATTAGGAATGGATGTTTCGCTGGAAAAAAGGATTCTGGATTCGGCAACCATAATCAAGGCAATAGAGTACCTGATTAAATTAAAGGAAGGCCTCGGCAAAATCGACGATATAGACCATCTCGGCAACCGCCGCGTTAAGACCGTAGGTGAATTAATCCAGAACCAGGTGAGGATTGGCCTTGCGCGCGTAGAGCGTTCAATAAGGGAACGTTTAAGCCTCTTGGGAGAATTTGATAACCTTAGCGTCCATTACCTTATTAATTCAAAACTATTATCCAACCAGATCCGTGACTTTTTTGGCCGCAGCCAGCTATCTCAGTTTATGGACCAGGTAAACCCTCTGGCAGAGATAACCCACAAGAGAAGGCTAAGCGCATTAGGGCCGGGAGGCCTGTCTCGCGAGCGCGCCGGTTTTGAAGTCAGGGATATCCATCCCTCTCATTACGGCAGGGTTTGTCCTATTGAAACTCCTGAAGGGCCGAATATCGGCTTAATCGCTTCTTTAAGCACTTTTGCCAGGATTAATCCGCTGGGGCTTCTTGAGACCCCGTATAGAAAGGTCGAAGACGGAAGAGTTACAAAAAGGATTGATTATTTGACTGCCGATATCGAAGAGGATAAGGTTATTGCTCAAGCCAACGTTCCGCTGGATAACGACGGCCGTTTTGTAGAGCGCGAAGTCTCCTGTCGTTATAAAGATGATTTTCCCAAAATTTCGGCAAAACAGGTTCAATACATGGACGTTTCTCCCAAGCAGCTGGTTTCGGTGGCGGCAGCTTTAATTCCTTTCTTAGAACATGACGACGCCAACCGCGCGCTGATGGGGTCAAACATGCAGAGGCAGGCTGTGCCGTTGATGATAACCGAGGCGCCTTTAGTGGGCACTGATATGGAGGAAAAGGTTGCGCGTGATTCGGGGTCTGTAATATTAGCGGAAAATTCCGGAAGGGTAACTTACCTTGATTCCACATTGATTATTATCGGTAAACATAGCTACCATCTCGATAAATTTTTGCGTACAAACGCGAATACCTGCTTGAATCAGCGGCCGCTGGTTACATTGGGCCAGCACGTTGAGAAAGGCGATATTATTGCCGACGGTATAAGCACAGAGCACGGCGAGCTTGCCTTGGGCAAGAATGTGCTTTGTGCCTTTATGCCCTGGAGGGGGTACAATTTTGAAGATGCGATACTGATCAGCAATAAACTGATCAAAAAGGATGCCTTTACCTCTATACATATAGAAGAATTTGAAATTGAGGCAACCGAAACCCGCCTGGGGAATGAAGAGATAACCCGCGATATACCTAACGTAAGCGAAGAATCCCTCAGGAACCTGGATGAAACGGGGGTGATTCGTACCGGGGCCGAAATCGGGCCGGGGGATATACTGGTGGGGAAAATTACCCCAAAGACAGATGTAGAGCCTTCTCCTGAAGAGAGGCTGCTGCGGGCTATTTTTGGGGAAAAGGCAGGGGATGTGCGTGATTCTTCATTGACCGTCCCGCCGGGTGTCGAGGGAGTGGTCATAGACGTCCATATATTCCAGCGCAAGGAGCGCGGTAGAAAATCAAAAGAAGAAAAGGCCAGGGAACAGGCAAAGATTAAGGAGTTAAGGGCCTACTACAAGCAGGAGATAGAATTCGCGCAGAAGGAACGCCAGAAGCATTTATGCCAGCTCTTAGGCGTGGATAAGAACAAGTTGGCTAAAGCGGATTTCAGTGATAATGAAGAGGCAAAGATTCTGGCAGCCTCATTTGATAACCAGATTCATGAGCTTTTAGCCGAAGAGGAACAGGAGATAGAAAAGGTAAAAAGAGGGGATGAACTGCCCCCCGGAGTATTAAAGAGGGCGGTGGTCTATATCGCTACCAAGCGCAGGTTATCAGAGGGGGACAAGCTGGCAGGCCGCCACGGCAACAAAGGGGTAGTGGCCAAGATACTTCCTGAGGAGGATATGCCCTATTTACCGGACGGGACCCCCGTAGAAATAGTATTGAATCCCTTGGGTGTGCCTTCGCGTATGAATATCGGCCAGATCCTGGAGGCACATTTAGGGTGGGCGGCTAAGGTTCTCGGGTTACATATGGGATGCCCTGTTTTTGACGGCGCCCGGGAAGAGGAAATTAAAGAGATGCTTAAAAAAGCGGGCTTAAAAGAGGACGGCAAGACCGTTCTTTATGACGGCTATTCAGGAGAGCCCTTTGACCACCGCGTAACCGTCGGATATATTTACATTATGAAATTAATCCATCTGGTTGATGAGAAGATTCATGCCCGTTCCATCGGCCCGTATTCTCTGGTTACCCAGCAGCCCCTAGGCGGCAAGGCACAGTTCGGCGGCCAGAGGCTGGGCGAAATGGAGGTCTGGGCGCTGGAGGCGTATGGGGCGGCATTTACCCTGCAGGAGATGCTCACCGTAAAAAGCGATGATGTTTCCGGCAGGACTCGTATATATGAAGCAATTGTCAAAGGGGAACAGCGTCTGACTCACGGGACGCCGGAGTCCTTCAATGTTTTAATAAAAGAACTGCAGGGATTAGGCCTGGATATTAAGACGGAGAAAACCAAATAGTTATGGACGAAACAGTCTTATTCGATAGTATTTCCATAAAAATCGCCTCCCCCCAGGTTATCAAATCCTGGTCTAAGGGAGAGGTAAAAAAAGCAGAGACGATTAACTACCGCACCCTTAAGCCGGAAAAAGACGGCTTATTCTGCGAAAAGATTTTCGGGCCGGTGCGCGACTGGGAGTGCAACTGCGGTAAATATAAAGGCATAAAATTTAAAGGCATAACCTGTGACCGCTGCGGCGTTACGGTAGACCGCTCTTCCGTAAGGCGCGAACGTATGGCCCACATTGAATTAGCATCTGCCGTAACGCACATCTGGTTTTTTAAGGCCGTCCCCAGCAGGATGTCGGCTCTCTTGGATATCGGCTTAAGGGACCTGGAAAAAATCATTTATTATGAGGAATACGTCGTAATTGACCCCGGCACCAGCAGCCTGAAGAAGAAGCAATTGCTTAGCGAAGAAGAATATCAGGATGCGTTAGAGAAGTTTGCCTCGGGTTTCAAGGCAAAAATCGGAGCCGAGGCAATACGGGATTTATTGAAGGAACTTGAAATTGACGCGCAGTGCCGTAAACTGCGTCGCGACCTTTCTAGGCTTAAGGATTCCTCCGGGAGCAAAAAGGGCTTAAAAAGCCTGAGAATCGTTGAAGATTTTAAAAAATCCGGAAACAAGCCGGAGTGGATGGTTTTAGAGATGCTGCCGGTAATCCCGCCGGACTTAAGGCCGCTGGTACCGTTGGACGGAGGCAGGTTTGCCACCTCCGACTTAAACGACTTATACCGCCGGGTGATTAACCGGAATAACCGCCTTAAGAAACTGATGGAATTAAATGCGCCCGAGATAATTATCCGTAATGAGAAGCGCATGCTTCAGGAATCCGTTGATGCCCTGCTTGATAACGGCAGGCACGGCAAGCCCGTAATCGGCGCCAATAACCGCCCGTTAAAATCACTTTCCGATATGCTTAAAGGAAAACAGGGCAGGTTTAGGCAGAACCTTTTGGGCAAGCGCGTAGATTATTCCGGCCGTTCTGTTATTGTGGTCGGCCCGGAACTCAAGCTTCATGAATGCGGGCTGCCTAAGCAGATGGCCCTGGAGTTATTTGAACCGTTTATTATAAAGAAATTAAAAGAGAAGGGTTTTGTGCATACCATAAAGGGCGCCCGCAGAATGGTAGAGCGCGGCAAGATTGAGGTCTGGGATATATTAGATGAAGTAATCAAGGACCACCCCGTACTTCTAAACCGCGCCCCTACGCTGCATCGTTTGGGCATACAGGCCTTCCAGCCGCGCCTGATAGAGGGCAAGTCCATCAAGATTCACCCTTTTGTCTGTACTGCCTTTAACGCGGATTTTGACGGCGACCAGATGGCGGTGCATGTGCCGTTATCGCTGGAGTCTCAACTGGAGACTAAGATTTTAATGCTTTCCATAAACAATATCTTCTCTCCGGCCGACGGAAGGCCGGTTGTTGCCCCCACGCAGGATATTGTCCTGGGCCTCTCCTATATCTGCAAGGAAAAACAGGGGGCAAAGGGAGAGGGCAAGGTTTTTTCCAGCTCCGACGAGGTGGTTATCGCCTACGAAGACAAAGCCGTGGATTTGCACGCGAAGATAAAAGTAAGGGTTGACGGCATCTTTGAACCGGAAGACAAAAAATTTATCGCGGGAAAACAAATTATTGAAACTACCGTAGGCAGGGTAATTTTCAACCAGATCATGCCGCAGGGCTTCGGTTTTTTAAATAAAGAATTAAATAAAAACAAGGTCGGCGATATCGTGGTGGAATGCTACAAGAGATTTGGCCATGGCGATACCGTAAGGCTGCTTGATGAGATGAAGAAGCTAGGGTTTGAGATGGGAACCCTGGGAGGGATTTCTATCGGCATAGATGACCTTCAGGTGCCCAAGGAAAAGGGCGCGGTCCTTAAGGAATCAAGAAACGAAGTGCTTAAAGTCGAGGAGCAATACCGCAAGGGAGTTATTACCGACAGCGAACGTAAATCAAAAATTATTGATATCTGGACACATGCCACGGATAGAATTTCCGATTTACTCTTTCAGGAGATGGAGCCGTTTAATCCTATTTTTATGATGGCTGATTCCGGCGCTCGGGGCTCCAGGCTTCAGATAAGGCAGCTGGCCGGCATGCGCGGGCTTATGGCAAAGCCGTCCGGAGAAATCATCGAGAACCCGATTACCGCAAACTTCCGGGAGGGGTTGAATGTTCTGGAGTATTTTATCTCCACCCACGGGGCGCGCAAGGGCCTTGCAGATACGGCGCTTAAGACCGCTGATGCCGGGTATTTGACTCGCAGGCTCGTAGACGTGGCACAAGAGGTTATCGTCAACGAAAAAGACTGCGCTACCCTTAACGGGATTACAGTTTCGGCGATTATTGAAGGCGACGAAGAGGTAGTCAGCCTTAAGGATCGCATTGTCGGCAGGGTAGCCCTGGACAATATCGTGGATATTATCACTGATGAAGTTGTAGTGGAAGCTGGCTCAGAGATTTTGGAAGATAAGGCAGATATGATTGAGAAGCTGGGGATAGAGAAGATTCGTATCCGCAGTGTATTAACCTGTGAATCGGGCAGGGGTGTCTGCACCACCTGTTATGGGAGGAATCTTGCCAGCGGCAGGCTGGTAGAATTAGGCGAGGCCGTAGGGGTAATTGCGGCACAAAGTATCGGCGAGCCCGGCACTCAGCTGACCATGAGGACCTTTCATATCGGAGGGACCGCTTCCAGAATCATCGAACAGTCAATTATAAAATCTAAGAATAAGGGAATACTCAAGTATCATAATTTAAGGGTTGCGGAGAAAAATAAGGAGTTTGTTGTCTTAAATAGAAACGGCTTAGTCAGCATAAATGATAAACAGGGCAGAGAACTGGAGCGTTATCCTGTTGCGCAGGGCGCGTTTATCAGTATTGCCGACGGGGGCGAGGCGGCTAAGGGCGATGCCTTTGCGCGCTGGGACCCCTATACCCTGCCGGTTCTTACGGAGGTTGACGGCCATATAAAATATGATGATCTGCGGGAAGGTACCACCGTTCGGGAAGAGCTGAATCCGGTGACAAAATTGACCGAACGCGTGGTTGTTGAACACAAACAGGAGTATCACCCTTCAATATTAATACTGGATGCGGCCAAGGAAGTACTCGGGATTTATCCTATCCCTGTGGGAGCGCATATTTTGGTCAAAGACGCGGATAAGATCAAGGCCGGAGAGCTTTTAGCCAAAATCCCGCGGCTGGTGGTAAAAACCAGGGATATTACCGGCGGCCTTCCGCGCGTTGCGGAGTTGTTTGAGGCAAGAAAGCCCAAGGATCCGGCGGTAATCAGCGAAATAGACGGCTTTGTAGAATTTGGCGAGACAAAAAAAGGCCAGCGCGTAATTATAGTTAAATCCACTACCGGCATGCAGAGAGAATACGTGATTCCTCACGGCAAACACCCCAACGTCTATAAGGGGGATAAGGTTATTGCCGGCCAGCAGCTGACCGACGGGCCGGTTGTCCTGCAGGATATTTTAAGGGTCTGCGGCGATAAAGTGCTGCAGGAATACCTGGTCAATGAGGTTCAGGAGGTCTACCGGCTGCAGGGGGTGCGCATTAACGATAAACACATAGAGTTGATTATAAGGCAGATGTTAAAAAAGGTAAGAATAGAGGATGCCGGCGACAGCGAATTCCTGGCGACCCAGCAGGTGGATAAATGGAAATTTCAGAAGGAGAATTCGCGCATGATAAAAAAAGGGGGCAGGCCCGCGCAGGCAACACCTTTATTATTGGGGATTACCAAGGCCTCGCTTACTACGGAAAGTTTTATTTCCGCGGCGAGTTTTCAGGAGACTACGCGAGTGCTTACGGAAGCCGCAACATCGGGAAAGCGCGATGAATTATTCGGCCTGAAGGAGAATGTTATCGTCGGCCATTTAATTCCGGCGGGCACAGGGTTTCATACGCATCGCGATATTCAAGTTATAAAGAAAGCTTAAGAGAGGCTAATTATGCCAACTATTCAGCAGTTAATAAGATCAGGCAGGATTTCAAGGAAAAAGAAGAGCAAGTCGCCGGCTTTAAAGGCATGCCCGCAAAGAAGAGGAGTTTGCCTTCAGGTGCGTACGATGACGCCCAAGAAGCCGAATTCAGCGTTAAGAAAGATTGCCAGAGTCCGCCTGACCACCGGAATAGAAGTTACCTCTTACATTCCGGGAGAAGGGCATAATCTTCAGGAGCATTCTATCGTTCTGGTAAGAGGCGGCCGGGTTAAGGACTTGCCGGGTGTGCGCTACCATATCGTACGCGGGACATTAGATGCCTCGGGGGTTAATCAGCGCAGGCAATCGCGCTCTAAATACGGAGCCAAGAGGCCGAAATCATGAGAAAGAAAAGAAAAGCTAATAAAATCGTTATTGTAGACCCGAAATTTGACAGCAAGATTGTAGCAAAGTTCATAAATATGGTTATGCTTAAAGGCAAGAAGCCGCTTGCTGAAAAGATGGTTTATGGAGCCTTTGAAATATTAAAAAATAACCTTAATGATCCGGATATATTGAAGATCTTTTATAAGGCGCTGGACAATGCCCGGCCCCGGCTTGAAGTAAAGCCCAGGCGCGTAGGCGGGGCGACTTATCAGGTCCCGGTTGAGGTAAGGCAGGAGCGCGGCACTTCCATTGCCCTTCGTTGGATCAGGGATTTTGCCAAGTCAAAAAGGGGAAGGTCAATGAAGGAAAAGCTTGCAGATGAGATCACTGCCGCTTATAAAGGCGAAGGCTCAAGCATTAAGAAGAGGGACGATACGCATAAAATGGCCGAGGCCAATAAGGCATTTGCTCATTTTAGATGGTAAGTAAGGCCATAACTTATGGAGCGTAAGCGAACATAAGTTATTTGGCCGAACTTATCCCGACGAGTATGTCGAAATTGTCGAAGAGAATTTCGACATATCTTACGAGTCGGGATACACAGGTAGGTGTTCGTAACTTAAGTGTTCATTATGAATAAAGTTTCGTTAAATAATATCAGAAACATCGGGATTATTGCCCACATAGATGCCGGCAAGACCACGACTACCGAGCGCATTCTTTATTATACCGGCAAGACTTATAAGCTCGGAGAAGTCCATGAAGGGACGGCAACGATGGATTGGATGGTTCAGGAACAGGAAAGAGGCATAACTATAACCAGCGCCGCTACTACCTGTATCTGGGGAGATATCAGCATAAACGTTATTGATACTCCGGGCCACGTTGATTTTACCGTTGAGGTGGAGAGGTCGCTGAAGGTTTTAGACGGCGCGGTGGTTGTTTTTTGCGGAGTAGGGGGCGTTGAGCCGCAATCAGAGACAGTATGGAGGCAGGCCGATAGGTATGAAGTACCCAGGATTGCTTTTGTAAACAAGATGGACAGGACCGGAAGTGATTTTTTTCAGGTAATCGAGCAGATGCATAAAAGGCTGGGGGCCAATGCCGCGGCAATTCAGCTCCCCTTTGGCAAAGAAGCCGATTTTAAGGGCCTGATTGACTTGGTTGAGAAGAAACTCAGGATCTATAAAGATGACCTGGGCAAGGAGTTTGAAGATAAAGAGATACCGGCAGAGCTTCTGCCGGAGGTAGAGAAATATCGCGCTATCCTGATTGAAAAACTGGCAGAGGTTGACGATAAGATTATGGAGGATTACCTGCAGGGAAAAGAGGTCTCCGTGCAAGGGATAAAGGAGACGATACGTAAAACCGTTATTGCCAGTAAATTTGTCCCTGTTTTATGCGGTTCGGCGTTCAAGAATAAAGGCATTCAATGGGTCCTGGATGCTGTCCGTGATTATTTGCCTTCTCCGGTTGACCTGCCGCCGATAAAGGGGATAAACCCCGACAGCGGAGATTTTGAAGAGATAGCTGCTTCGGAAGAGGCGCCTTTTTGCGCCCTTTGTTTTAAAGTGGCCACCGATCCTTTTGTGGGCAGGCTTAATTATATCAGGG
Source organism: Candidatus Omnitrophota bacterium (assembly GCA_043797735.1). GTDB lineage: Bacteria > Omnitrophota > Gorgyraeia > Gygaellales > Profunditerraquicolaceae > BS750m-G77. The sequence continues at coordinate 12,117 of JAZDPH010000034.1, forward strand.
TTTATTCAGGCGTGCTTTCTTCGGGTTCCTATATATATAATGCCACTAAGCGTGAGCGGGAGCGTGTTGCAAAAATCGTAAAGATGCATGCTAACCACCAGGAGATTGTAGAGAGCGTATCTTGCGGAGATATCGCCGCTGTAGTAGGCTTAAAAGAAACCAAGACCGCAGATACGCTTTGCAGCGAAGAGAACCCGATTTTAATTGAAGCAATGCGTTTTCCTGAGCCGGTCATTCAGCAGGCAGTAGAGCCTAAAACAAAGGATGCGCAGGAGAGGTTGGGCATGGCGCTGCGTAAACTTGAAGACGAAGATCCATCATTTAAGGTACTCTATAATCAGGAGACCGGGCAGACCCTGATTGCCGGGATGGGGCAGTTACACCTTGAGATAATCATCGACCGGATATTGCGCGAATTTAAGGTAGAGGCGCAGGTCGGCCAGCCGCAGGTTGCTTATCGGGAGACGTTGACAAAGAAGGTTTCCTCAGTCGGTAAATTTATTTCGCAGAGCGGCGGACGGGGCCAATACGGGCATGTAGTTTTAGAGATGGAGCCGCAGGATGTCCCCGGCGCGGGGGTTACTTTTGAAGACAAGATTAAAAGCGGGGCGATTCCGCGGGAGTTTATCTCTTCGGTAAAACAGGGGGTTATGGGCGCTTCAAAGAGCGGTGTCCTGGCCAGTTATCCCGTAACGGACGTAAAAATAACCTTAGTAGACGGTTCTTATCATGAAGTAGATTCTTCGGAATTGGCTTTTAAGATGGCGGCTTCCATCGCCTTTAGCGATGGGTTAAAAAAAGCCAAGCCGGTTTTGCTGGAGCCGATTATGGACATTGAGATTATCGTTCCCGAGGAATATATGGGACAGGTGATTGGAGATTTGAGTGCGCGGCGCGCTAAAATATCATCATTATCTCAACGGCATACTTTGCGTACGGTTAGGGCAAGCGCTCCTTTGGCCGAGTTGTTCAATTATGCCACGATATTAAGATCATTGACACAGGGCCGTGCATCTTATACAATGGAGCCTTCGCATTACGCGCAGGTGCCTTCACATATAGCTGAAAAGATTGTAACCGGATTAGCAGGCGCTACCCCTGCTAGGCGAAGTTAAAAAACTTTCAGGAGGTGTTTCAATGGCTAAAGAGAAATTTGTAAGGACTAAACCGCACGTTAATATCGGCACGATTGGGCATATAGACCACGGCAAAACTACTTTAACCGCGGCTATTACGCACGTGTTAGCCAAATTAGGAAAGGCTCAGGCCAAGGATTACGCTGAAATAGCAAAGGGCGGGGCGGTAAGGGACGAAAGCAAAATTTTAACTATTTCGGTTGCGCACGTAGAATACGAAACAGATAACCGTCATTACGCGCATATAGATTGCCCGGGCCATGCAGACTACATTAAGAATATGATTACCGGCGCCGCTCAGATGGACGGGGCGATACTGGTGGTTTCTGCCGCCGACGGCCCAATGCCCCAGACCAGAGAGCATATTCTCCTGGCGCGCCAGGTCAACGTTCCGGAGATGGTTGTGTTTTTAAATAAGGTTGATGTGGTTTCCGATAAAGAGCTGATTGACCTGGTTGAAATGGAAGTAAGAGAGTTGCTTACGAAATATAATTATCCCGGAGATAAAACGCCTATTATCAAGGGCAGCGCGCTTAAGGCGTTGCAGGCAGACGGCGACCCCAATAATCCCGACTGTAAAGCTATTCTTGAGTTAATGAAAGCAATTGATGAGTTCATACCTTTGCCCCAGAGGGATATGGACAAGCCTTTACTTATGGCCGTAGAAGACGTCTTCAGCATTGAAGGGCGCGGGACGGTAGGTACAGGAAGGATTGAGCGCGGGAAGGTTAAAGTAGGCGAAGAAGTAGAGTTGGTGGGGTTAAGGCCGGAGGTCAAAAAGACGGTTGTTACCGGCATCGAAATGTTCAGAAAAATTTTGGAGGAAGGCCAGGCCGGCGATAACGTAGGGCTCTTGTTAAGAGGCGTGGAAAAGGGGGATATTGAGCGCGGAATGGTTATAGCAGCGCCTAAGTCTATTACCCCGCACACCAAATTTATGGCACAGGTTTATATCCTGACAAAAGAGGAAGGCGGAAGGCATACGCCATTCTTTACCGGATACAGGCCCCAGTTTTATTTCCGTACTACCGACGTTACCGGATCAGCCAAGCTTCCGCAGGGCGTAGAAATGGTTATGCCCGGAGACAACGTCAACATGGAAATAGAATTGATTACGCCTATCGCTATGGAAAAAGAATCGCGTTTTGCTATCCGCGAAGGCGGCCATACCGTAGGCGCGGGAGTAGTTACGGAGGTTATAGCATAAGTGAAGTCTAAACTTATGGAGCGATAGCGACATAAGTTTATGACCGAACTTATCCCGACGAGTATGTCGAAATTGTCGAAGAGAATTTCGACATATCTTACGAGTCGGGATGAGGGAACTAGAATGCTCATTTAAAATGCAAAAGATTCGAATTAAACTAAAGGCATACGACCACAGGCTTTTGGATCAAGCAGTAACGGAAATTGTGGATACCGTAAGGCGTACGGGTGCCAAGTTATCCGGCCCTGTTCCGCTTCCTACGAAAAGGGAAATTTATACGGT
>JAZDPH010000061.1:0-18541 GCA_043797735.1 Candidatus Omnitrophota bacterium
TGTAAATTGTAATCGTAAGTGCGAATAAAAAAGCTCCACAGATCGTAAAAAACCTGTTATTTTGTAAGTGGGAACAAACAAAAAGACAGGAGATCATATGGAGCGAATATATTCTAGCATTAAAAGGCAGAAATACGAGCATTTATCATTAAGCGATCGAATTAAGCTGGAAGCGTTAATAGAAGGCAAGAAAGAAATTAAAGAGATAGCAAGGATGCTCCAGCGGAATAATTCGACGATCTACCGGGAAATAAGGCGAGGCGCGGTAATGAGGCTGCAGACCGATTTAAGCGAAAAAGAAGCATACCGGGCGCATGTAGGACAGGCTGATTATGAAAGGCTCGGGAAGAATAAGGAACGATCATTGAAAATCGGTAAAGATCATCATTTAGAGGAACATATCAGGCAAAGGTTGCTGGAGGATTGGTATTCACCTGACGCGATAATCGGCGAAATACGCCTGCGGCAGCTGAAATTTGAAAGGACGATAAGCACCAAGACGCTGTATAATTATATTGAAAAGGGGATATTCTGCGGGATTAGCAATAAGAACTTATGGGAGAAAAGAAAGCGTAAGAAACGCGGGTATAAGCCCGTCGTACGCGTAAGTTATACCAACAGATTAGGGCGCAGCATAGAAGACCGGCCAAAGAAGATTAATACGCGCAAGGAATACGGCCATTGGGAAGGAGATAGTGTTAAGGGGCCGCGGAAAACGAAGACAAGTTTGTTTACACTTACCGAACGGAAGTCTCGGGAAGAGATCCTCGTAAAGGTTAAATGCGCGACGCAAGAAGCGGTACAGGAAGCCATCGATGGATTGGAAAGACAATACGGCCCAATGTTCCGGGCCAAGTTTAAGTCCATAACCTTTGATAACGGGGTAGAGTTTATTAATTGGAAGTCAATCGAGGTCAGTTCGTTATTAAAAGGCATGCGTAGAACAAAAGTTTACTTCGCGCATGCGTATTCATCGTGGGAACGAGGCACGAATGAGAACCAAAACAGGATGATACGGCGGTTTATTCCCAAAGGAATGAATATAGCCGCTGTAAGTGAATGCCGGGTCCAAGAGATCCAGGATTGGATGAATAATTACCCCAGGAAGATATTAGGATATAAGACAGCGAATCAGGTGGTAAAAGAACTTACAGAAAAACAGAAAGAGCTTTGAATTTGTCGCACTTTGAGTTACAATTCACCCTGACCCCATTTTATTATATAAAACCTTGACAAGAAGAAGATTTTAGTGTAAAATTTTTGCTACACCCCTTTCATTACCCACAAACAAAGGCCGTGCTTATTCATAACTCATTGAAGAATAATAATTTACATAACGGAGACTAGAGATGGCAGAATGGATAGGCATCGGAAGGCGAGCTAGGCGTTGTTACGGTTTTGACGAAATTGCGCTTGTTCCCGGTTCAAGCACCATAAACCCCAATGAAGTAGAAACTACCTTTAAAATCGCGGGCAAAAAATTCAGCATCCCCATTTTAGCCGCGGCAATGGACGGGGTGGTGGATGTTAAGTTCGCGCTGGAGATGTCCCGGCTGGGCGGGATTGCCGTATTGAACCTTGACGGGGTGCAGACCCGTTATGAAAACCCCGATACGGTCCTGAATAAAATTGCCAGGACAACGGCTCAAAAGGCCACGGAGTTAATCCAGTCAGTATATACCACGCCTATAAAAACGAAATTAATCTCCAAGAGAATAGAAGAGATAAAAAGAAAAGACGGGACCGCGGTAGTTAGTTGTATCCCCGCCCACGCGCAGGAATTCAGCCGTATTGCAATGGCCTGCGGGGCGGATATATTTGTAGTGCAGTCCACAGTTACCACTACCAGGCATATCGCCAAAGAATATAAGGCCCTGGATTTATTTAAATTCTGCAAATCGGTGAAGATTCCGGTAATTTTAGGAAATTGCGTTACTTACGAGACGACTTTAGGCCTGATGGAGACGGGTGCCGCCGGCCTGTTAATCGGGATAGGGCCGGGAGCAGCCTGTACTACCAGAGGAGTCCTGGGGATAGGCGTGCCGCAGGTGACGGCTACGGTTGATGCGGCCGCAGCACGCGACTTTTATTTTAAAAAGACGGGCAGGTATGTTGCTATTATTACCGACGGCGGGATGAGCCGGGGCGGGGATATCTGCAAGGCCTTTGCCTGCGGAGCCGACAGCGTAATGATCGGCTCTAATTTTGCCCGAGCAAAAGAGGCGCCGGGCAGAGGGTATCACTGGGGCATGGCAACCTCTCACGTTAATCTTCCGCGCGGCACGCGCATATACGTAGGGACTACCGGCACGTTGAAAGAGATTTTAAGCGGCCCGGCCCGGGTTGATGACGGCTCACAGAATCTTTTGGGCGCTTTAAAGACCTCTATGGGCTCGCTGGGCGCGGCTAATATAAAAGAGATGCACGATACGGAGATCATTATCGCCCCTTCTATTCAGACCGAAGGCAAGGTTTTTCAAGTTGGGCAAAGAGTGGGGATGGGAAAATAAATGAGAATTTGTGATAAAAAACAATGAATAAGCAAAGTATATTAATTCTTGATTTCGGTTCGCAGTATACGCAGTTAATTGCCCGGCGCGTCAGAGAAAACAAGGTTTTCTCCCGCATCGTCCCGTATAATATCCCTGCCAGCCAGATCGCTTCTTTTGCCGCCAAGGGCCTGATTTTGTCCGGAGGCCCGGATTCGCTGACGCAGAAAAAAGCCCCCCGCCCCGACAAAGGCATATTTAAATTAGGCATACCCGTCTTAGGCATCTGCTACGGTATGCAGGCTATTACCGAGATGTTCGGGGGCAAAGTTAAACATACTAAGGAGCGCGAATACGGCAAAATAGAGCTGTTCGTTGACGATAACCGTTATTTATTTAAACAACTGCCGGGAAATTTTACCTGTTGGGCCAGTCACGGTGACTATGTCAGCAAGGCGCCGCCGGGTTTTACTGTCAGCGCCCATACCTTAAATGCCCCCATTGCCGCTATCGCAAATCCCAAGAAAAAGATATTTGCCGTTCAGTTTCATCCCGAGGTAACCCATACCGAAAAAGGGAACCAAATCTTAAGTAACTTTATTTTTAAAATCTGCGGCTGCCTTGGCCGCTGGACAATGGAATCATTCATCAAGGAGGCAATAGATAATATTAAAAAAACCGTAGGCCGCGATAAAGTGGTTCTGGGATTAAGCGGAGGCGTCGATTCTTCGGTTACCGCCCTGCTGATGCATAAGGCAATAAACAGGAATTCCAGGTGCATTTTTATAGACAACGGCCTGTTGCGCAGAGACGAACCCCAACAGGTCAGGAGGGTATTCCGCGATACTTTTCATCTTAACCTCGGTTATGTTGACAGGAGCAAAGTCTTTTTAGCCGCTTTAAAGGGTGTCACCGACCCTGAAGAAAAAAGAAAAATTATCGGTAACGAATTTGTCAGGGTTTTTGAAGAGCAGTCAAAGAAGTCAAAGGGGGTTAAGTTTCTGGCGCAGGGCACGCTCTATCCGGATGTCATCGAATCAACCTCTCCGGGAGGGGCGCCGAGCAAGAGGATAAAGACCCACCATAACGTCGGGGGCCTGCCCGAACATATGAAATTAAAATTATTAGAGCCTCTGCGGGATTTATTCAAGGATGAAGTCAGGCAGATCGGAAGAGAACTTGGCCTGCCTGAAAACATAATCAACCGCCAGCCCTTTCCCGGGCCTGGCCTGGCAATAAGGATTATCGGCGAGGTAACGCCGCAGCGGCTGGAGATCCTGCGCGAAATTGACCGGCGGGTAATAGAAGAGATTAAAGCGGCAAACCTTTATGAGCAGCTCTGGCAGTCTTTTGCCATATTGCTGCCGGTAAAAACCGTCGGCATTATGGGAGATGAGCGCACTTACGAGGATGTAGCGGCCTTGCGCTGTGTGAATAGTTTTGACGGCATGACCGCCGACTGGGTAAAGTTACCTTACGAAATTCTGGAAAAAATCTCCAACCGCATTATTAACGAAGTAAAAGGCGTAAATCGCGTCGTTTACGATATTTCTTCCAAACCCCCCGCTACTATTGAATGGGAATAATATTTTCGGTTACGTCATTCGGTTAGGGTAACGATGCCCGTTTCGTAGTTGGGTTATGGTTAAGTATTTAAGACGATGAACGTAACCGAAAGACGATACGGGCCTCGTAACCGTAACCTTAACCGAACAGTAGTTTAGATATGCCTCATTCCGAATTCATCCACCTGCACCTACATACCCAATACAGCCTATTAGACGGCGCCTGCCGCATCCCCGAGATCTTAAAGACAGCCCAGCAGCATAAAATGGATTCCCTGGCTATTACCGACCACGGCAATATGTTCGGCGCCATAGATTTTTATTTTGAGGCGATAAAAGCCGGAATAAAGCCGATTATCGGCTCCGAGGTTTATCTTGCCCCGGGCAGCCGCCTGGAGAAGGCCTCCAGCACCATTAATGAGGCTGCGTATCATTTTATACTTCTTGTCCGGGACGAGACGGGTTATCAGAACTTGATGAAACTAGTCTCCATAGGTTATCTGGAGGGTTTTTATTACCGGCCGCGCATCGATAAAGATGTGCTGGCAGAGTATTCTAAGGGTTTAATCGGTTTATCGGCCTGCCTTAAAGGCGAAATCCCCTCCCTGCTGCAGCAGAAACGTTTTAATGATGCCTTAAAAACCGCCGACACCTACCAAAATATTCTGGGTAAAGGTAATTTCTACCTGGAGCTGCAGTCAAACGGCATATCAGAACAAGACGGGGTAAATCAGGGGTTGATAAAGATTTCCCGTCAGTTAAATATTCCCCTTGTGGCGACTAATGACGTTCATTATTTAAGCAGGGACCGGGCAGCCGCCCACGAGGCGCTTCTGTGTATCCAGACGCAGACCACGCTTGATGACCCCAACCGGATGCGCTTTCAGACCGATGAATTTTATTTTAAGTCGCCGCAGGAAATGATTAATGCCTTTAAGGATTTCCCTGAGGCCATTAGCAATACCCGTGAAATAGCCGGCCGTTGTAACCTAGAGCTGGATTTTTCCAAGGTACATCTTCCTAAATACACCCCTCCGGCAGGCAGGGATAAAGAGGAGTTTTTAAAAGAACTTTGTCGGCAAGGGCTTCAGGAAAAAATTGAACGGGTAACTCCGGAAATTAGCCAGAGGCTGGAGCATGAGTTGAAGCTCATAAAAGATATGGGCTTTATCAGCTATTTTTTAATTGTCTGGGATTTCATCCATTATGCCAAAAGCAAGAGTATTCCTGTCGGCCCCGGCCGGGGTTCGGCGGCCGGCAGCCTGGTAAGTTACCTGCTGGGGATTACCGACCTGAACCCTTTAAAATACGGCCTGTTATTCGAGAGGTTCTTAAATCCCGAACGACTGAGCCTGCCGGATATAGATATAGACTTTTGTTATGAGCGCAGGCAGGAGGTAATAGATTATGTAACCGCCAAGTATGGCCGGGAAAATGTTGCCCAGATTATTACCTTTGGGACAATGCAGGCGCGCGCGGTGATCAGGGATGTGGGCAGGGTGATGGCTATGAGTTATGCCGATGTTGACCGCCTTGCCAAGATGATCCCGCCTGACCCGTCAATTAACCTGAGGGAGGCCCTGGAGAGCGAAACGGAATTAAAGACGCTGTATAAAAATGACCCCCAGATAACAAAATTGATCAATATCGCGCTTTCGCTTGAAGGCCTCAACCGCCATGCTTCAGTTCATGCCGCGGGGGTGGTTATAGCCGACAAGCCCCTGGATAATTATATGCCTTTGTTTAAGACCGGAGACGAACAGGTCACTTCCGGTTACAGTATGGGGATACTGGAGAAGATCGGCCTGTTAAAGGTAGATTTCCTGGGCCTGCGCACTTTGACGGTTATCGACCAGGCAGTGAAGTTAATTCAAGTGACACAGGGGAAAGTTGTTGATATAAATAAGTTGCCGCTGGATGACGCCAAGGCCTATAAGCTTCTTGCCTCTGCGCAGACAATGGGGGTATTTCAGCTTGAAAGTTCGGGGATGCGCGACCTGTTGAAAAAACTGGAGCCTAACCGTTTTGAGGATTTAATCGCCCTGCTTGCGCTATACCGGCCGGGCCCCATCGGTTCGGGGATGTTGAATGATTTTATACAACGTAAGCACAACCGCGTCCCCATAAAATATGACCACAAGCGGCTGGAGGGTATTTTAAAGGAGACTTATGGAATCATAGTTTATCAGGAGCAGATTATGCAGATTGCTTCTGATATGGCCGGCTTTAGCCTTGCCCATGCGGATTTATTGCGCCGGGCAATGAGCAAAAAAATACCGGAAGTAATGGAAAAAGAGCGCAATAATTTTGTTTCCGGATGCAGTAAAAACAGCATCAGTTTATCGGTGGCGAACAAGATATTTGATTTAATAGAATATTTTTCCGGGTATGGCTTTAACCGTTCGCACAGCGCCGCCTACGCGCTAATCTCCTACCGCACCTCCTACCTTAAGGCCAACTACCCCGTAGAATTTATGACAGCACTCCTTACCTCTGAGCGCGATAATACCGACAAGATAGTTGAATATGTCAATGAGTCAGCGCGTATGGGCCTGGAGGTGTTGCCCCCGGATATAAACGAGAGCGAAGGATTATTTAAGGCGATGGATCAAAAGACTATTCGCTTTGGCCTGTTGGCGGTAAAGAATGTGGGCAGGGGGGCAGCGGAATCAATCGTCAGCGCCAGAAAAAAAGAAAAATTCAGCTCCCTTGAGGGCCTCTGCCAGCAGATTGACTTAAGGCTGGCTAACAGGAAGGTATTAGAGGCCTTGATAAAATGCGGGGCGTTGGATACGTTTAGTATGCCGCGGGCGCAGATGGTTGCGGCGCTGGATATGGTCCTGGAAGGGGCCTCGCGCGCGCAAAGAGAGAAGGCTAAAGGCCAGATTTCATTTTTTGATCCGGCTTTTGCGCAGAATGGCTTTAAGAAAACAGCAACAAATATCCCCCATATAAAAGAATGGCCCGAGCCGCAGCTTTTAGCCTTTGAAAAAGATATGCTTGGCTTTTACGTCAGCGGCCATCCCCTGGCGCGTTATGCCCGGCAGCTTAGGCGTTTCAGCGCTTCTTCAATCGCGCAGCTGTCCGAGCATAAGGACCAGGACGAGATAAAGATTGTAGCCTTGATTGCCAAGATCAAGCAGACCGCCACCCGCGCCAAGCAGGAAAAGATGGCGATTATAAAATTAGAGGATTTAAGCGGGATGATTGAAGGCCTGGTTTTCCCTAGGGCCTACCAAAAGGTTTACCGCTATCTCCTGCTTAATACGGTAGTATTAGTCAGAGGCAGCCTTGATCTTAAGGAAGATACCCCGAAGATTCTGATCAACGACCTTTTTCCGGTGGACGAAATCTATAAACTGGTAACGGCGATGAATATTAATCTTTCGGGTGTCCGGGAAAATATTTTTGAGAGCCTAAAAGGGCTTTTAGCCGCATTCCGCGGCCAGGTTCCCATTTATCTTCATATAGATACGCCGGCTAAGGCCCGGGCCCATATAGTTGTCGGAGAGGGGCTTTATGTCAAGCCTTCGGATAAACTGATTCAGGAGATAGAGGGCCTCCTGGGCGAAGAGCGCTTAAGTTTGGTATTATGAGCAGAGTCGCAGGCGTTATTTATATTATATTCATCACCCTGGTTATTTTCACAGGTTATTCTTCTGCCGCAGAGAAAGCCCAGTACTGGAAAAAATTTAACCCCGGCAGCTGGGTATTGTATGAGCTTCCTGATCAACTGCAGAAGAAAATCAGCTTGGCCGAAAAGACTGATTCGGAAATTTTCCTGGAGACTGAGATGATTCAGGAGGGTATGATTATCGGCAGCTCCGAAGAGAAGATCCTGTTGGATTTGGATACGGAAGGGGTGTTGCCGGATAAGCCCGATATGCGTGAATATGTGCAGGATACCCTGGTGGTAAACCAGGTTATTGCCTGCAAGGTTTACGAATACGATACCGGCCAGGGCCTGGTAAAGGAGTGGTTTTGCGAGCAGATTCCCGGCGGCCTGGTGCAGTCTGCATTAGACGATTCTCCGACATTAAAATTAATCGATTATGAAGCAAAATATTACGTGACAAAATAGGCAATTAGTAAAATTAAATGCGGGTATCAGGATATCAGATTATCCGGATGTGGATATCAGTGTATCGGGATATCAGGGATTTTTTCCACCGGATACCCAGATATCCTGATACCCACTACCGGATACCCTGATATCCGGATATCCACCTTGTCTAGAAGCCAGAGGAGAATATGAGTAAATCTATGGCATTAATACTGTGTTTATTATTCCTAGCAGGCTGCGCGCCTTATCAGATTAAAAAGGGCATTAGAAAGCCCTATAACCAGGGATATGTGGCCGCGCGCGACGGAAAGGTTATTCCGGAGTATACCATTGGGCCGGAGAATAAAGTGCCCGATGATATCGCATTGGCAAAGGCGCGTTTTGCAAGGCGGCGCCGGGTGGTTGAAGATTATTATAAAAAGATGGGGGTAATTGAGAACCGCCTGAAGGAGAATGTTTATGACCGGTTGATTTTTTTCTGGGGGATAGTCGGAGGGGTATTTAATATGCCGGTAAGAATCGTTGCCGAATATAAGTATAACCATAACCCCGAATATAAGGCAAAGGTAGATAAAATGCTAGAGGAGCAGGAGGCCCGGGAAAAGGCGCGCCTGGAAAAATTAAAAGCAGAATTAGCCGTCTATATCGAAGAGGACCTGCGCCAGGAAGAACAGATGCAGGCTATCCACACCGCCGCAAAATAGTTTCTGAAAAGCCTCCAATTTTACAGATACACACAGATATATTTAGGATACACACAGATTATCTGCGTGAATCCAATTATTTTATCTGTGTGAATCTGTGTATTGTCTGCAAAATTGCTTGACACTGTAACTTTTTGATGATATTATACTTACAAACACTCAAGGAGCGAAAGTTCTTTGAGTTTCCCTTTTTTATTGGAAAAAAACATAGGGGGTGTGAGAATGACGAAGAAAGATATAATTCTTAAGGTATCTGATGATACCGGCCTTAAGCAGATAGACGTAAAACAGATCGTGCAGAAGACCCTTGACACCATTACCGAAGCGCTGGTAAGGGGGGAAAAGATTGAACTGCGCAATTTCGGCGTCTTCAAGATAAAACAGAGAAAAAGCCGTACAGGTAGAAATCCCCGGACCAATCAGGTAATCCCTGTCCCGCCTAGAAAAGTAGTTGTCTTTAAGGCCGGCTTAGAAATGAAACAGAAGGTTAGGTAAAGCCGCCTATTTAGCCCTTTAAGTTTATGCAGAAGAGAGTTCCCGGAACAAGAGATGTTCTGCCGGAGGAGGCATTAGATTGGCAGGAGCTGGAGGAGGCATCCCGCGAGATTTTTTCTCTTTATAATTATAAAGAGATCCGCACTCCCTTAATCGAAAACGCTTCTTTATTCAACCGTTCGCTGGGCGAAGGCACAGAGATTGTCCAGAAACAGATGTTTTTGGTTAAAAATAAAGAAGAATTGTATGCCCTGCGGCCTGAAGGGACGGCTTCTATTGTACGGGCCTATATTGAGAATAGCCTGGATAAGACAGCCAAATTCAGGAAATTTTATTATTTCGGCCCGATGTTCAGGCTGGAGCGCCCGCAAAAGGGCAGGTTGCGGCAGTTTCACCATATCGGCTGCGAGGCAGTTGGCTCGGCTTCTGCGGATTTGGACGTAGAGGTAATCGCGCTGGCAGAGGGCCTGCTTAAGGCTTTTGCTATAAAAGATTATAAGATTAAGATAAACAGCCTGGGTTCTTCAAGCGATAAGAAGGAGTTAATCGCCCTCTTAAGCAAAAGACTAAAAAGCCAACTTTCCAATCTTTGTGCGGATTGCAAGGTTCGTTTTAAAAATAATATACTGCGTATTCTTGACTGCAAGAATGATGCCTGTATTAAGATAACCAGCGGATTGGATATTACAGATTCCTACCTTTGCCCCCAATCCCGCGAGCATTTTAGCAGAGTAAAAGAGGGCTTAACGGCCCTTAAGATAAACTACGAAGTTGCGCCGTATCTTGTGCGCGGCCTGGACTATTACACGCATACCGTATTTGAAATTGTTCATAAAGAATTGGGCGCTCAGGATGCTTTGGGCGCGGGGGGAAGATACGACAATCTGGTTAAGGAATTAGGCGGCCCTGATTTGGGGGCAATTGGGTTTGCTTTTGGAGTGGAACGGCTTTTGTTAGTCCGCAACCCACAACCCACAGCCCACAAAAAAGACTTATTTTATCTAATAACTTTGGGAGAAGAGGCAAAAATAGAAGGATTAAAGTTGCTGGAAGAGCTGCGCAGGGAAGGGATTAGCTGCGATGCGGATTATGAATCTAAATCGTTAAAGGGCGCGATGCGTGCGGCCAATGATCTAAATGCAGGCAAGGTTTTGATTATAGGGGAGAACGAATTAAATAAGGGTACGGTGACGTTGAAGGATATGGCTTCCGGAGAACAAAGGGAGATAACCCGTAAAGATATTCTTACACAGATTCACACAGATAAAAGAATATGATACATACAGAAAAATGCTAAGAACACATACCTGCGGACAGTTAAGCGCAGAAGATGCCGGTAAGGAGGTTACGCTTTGCGGCTGGGTGGCGCGCAGGCGCGACCACGGTAAACTTATCTTTATCGATATCCGCGACCGATACGGCTATACGCAGGCCGTATTTATCCCCAAGGATTCGCCTGAAGCATACGAAAGGGCGCAGGGGCTAAGAAGTGAATTTGTCATTAAATTGAGCGGCACGGTAAATAAGCGGCCGGCAAATACGGTCAATCCGAAATTAGCCACGGGCGAAATAGAGGTTTTGGTAAAGGAGTTAGAGGTTCTAAACCCCAGCATTACTCCGCCCTTTGAGCTCCTGGAGGAAGCCGAAATTAGCGAAGAGGTGCGGCTTAAATACCGCTATCTTGACTTAAGGAGGAGAAAGGTCTTTGATAACCTTACCTCAAGGAGCAAACTTTATAAGCTGATACGCGCTTTTTTGGACAGGCAAGGCTTTATAGAATGCGAGACCCCCATTCTTACCAAATCCACTCCCGAGGGGGCGCGGGATTACCTTGTCCCTTCAAGGGCTGCCCCGGGAAAGTTCTTTGCCCTGCCGCAGTCGCCGCAGTTATTCAAGCAGATTCTTATGGTTGCCGGGATTGAGCGGTATTACCAGATTGCCAAGTGTTTCCGGGATGAGGACTTGCGCGCGGACCGTCAGCCGGAGTTCACTCAGCTTGACCTTGAGATGTCTTTTGTAACAGAGGAGGATATCTTTTGCTTAAGCGAAAAGTTAATTCAAGAGGCTTTCAAGGGCCTTAAAAATATAGAACTAGAACTTCCCTTTCCGCGCCTCAGCTTTAAAGAGGCGCAAGGCAAGTATGCCAGCGATAAACCCGATTTAAGAAAAGAAAAGAATTGCCCCTTTGCTTTCGTTTGGATAACGGATTTTCCTTTATTTAAGTATAATCAGGAGGAAAAACGCTGGGAAAGCGAACATCACCCTTTTACCGCGCCTAAGGAGGAGGATCTCGGCATATTAGAGGAATCCCCTGAGAAGCTAAGAGCCCGTTCGTATGACCTGGTTTTAAACGGCGCAGAGATAGGGTCGGGCTCAGTAAGGATTCATAATCAACTGCTGCAGGAAAAGATTTTTAAGGTTATCGGCATAAACAGGGAAGAGGCAAAGAGCCGTTTTGGTTTTCTTTTAGAGGCCTTTGAATTCGGTGCGCCGCCGCACGCAGGGATCGCCTTTGGCCTGGACAGGCTTCTGGCGATACTGGCGGGCGAAGAGAGCATCAGAGAGGTGATAACTTTTCCCAAAAACAGCGCCGCATGCTGCCCTTTAACAGGGGCGCCTTCAGAAGTGGACGAGAAGCAGTTGAGAGAATTGAATATAAATGTAGTAAGGGGCAGTAAGGGGTAAAAGGGGGCAGTAAGGGAGAGTTTAAAAAATTCCCCTACTACCCCTTACTATACCTTACTACCCCATACTATCCCTTAGACGAAGTCAATTATAAATTTGTTTCGTCTACAGAAATAAAGGAGGGTAGAAATGAAAAGGTGTAATTTATTGTTACTTATAGTGTTAGTTTCAATATTTGCAATAACAGGCTGCACGGTCAGGACCTATCCTGTAGTTAAAGACAGGGTTGATCAGGATCTCTCCAGCGGCGCAGGCAACAGGGGGTATCTTTTAGGACAGCCGCCTGCCGGCGAAGAAAAAGACAGAAAAACAACCCGTACCTTGCGGGTATTTGAAATTGAATTGGGCGCTCCGGTAAAAATAGAAAAAAGGGCGAGGCCTTTATATGAAGAAAGTTCGGCTATCGATGGCTCAGGCGGGGAGATTTTTCAGGATACCTTAGGGTCTGTGTCCAGCGGGTTGGAAAGCGAAGAATATTTCGAAAATTATACCGTTCAGAAGGGCGATACCCTGCAAAAGATTTCGCAAAAATACTTTGGCACCACAAGGAAATGGAAGAAGATTTTTGATGCCAATACAGATAAGCTAAAGGCCCCTGATAAAATCCGTGTCGGGCAGGTTATACGGATACCCATGGAAAAATTGGAAGAGCCGGGAGAGAACCTTAAATAAGTGAGGTCTAAACTTACGCGAATATAAATGAGCGTAAGTTTATGACCGAACTTATCCCGAAGCATACGCAGAAAATTTCGTAAGAAATTTTCAAGTGTTTATGCGAGGGATCTAATTATATGGATAAAAATATAAAATTAGAGACCCATCGGCAGGCGCAGGCGCTTCTGGGCCCCCACGATGAAAACCTTAAGGTAATAGAGCGGGAATTTAAGGTTAGGTTGAGTATCCGCGGCGAGGATTTAAAGGTTAGCGGAACTGCAGCCAATATTAAGAAAGCCCTCCTGGTTATCGGCCAGCTGCTGGAATCCTCCCGCGGCGGCCAGCCGGATTTAGAGAAGTCCGGATTAACCCGCCTGATAGCAAGCCTTAAGAATTCAAAAAAGGGCGCTTTAGCCAGCGAGAACCTGGGCTTTAGCCATTCCTTGAGCGGTAAGGCGATAGGCCCCAGAACCGCCGGCCAGCGTGAATACGTAGAGGCGATAAAAAAGTTCGACATTGTTTTTGGCATTGGCCCGGCAGGGACCGGTAAAACTTACCTGGCGATGGCCTGCGCGGTGGAGGCTTTAAAAAAAAATGAAGTACGCAGGATAATCCTCACCCGCCCGGCAATCGAGGCCGGGGAATCTTTGGGGTTTTTGCCCGGAGACATACAGGAGAAGATATCCCCGTATCTAAGGCCTCTCTACGATGCCTTATATGATATGATGGAGGCCGAGCGCATTGAAAAATACCTGGAGACCGGCATTATTGAAGTGGCCCCTTTAGCCTATATGAGGGGCAGGACCCTAAACGATGCCTATATCATTTTGGACGAGGCGCAGAACTGCACCGCCGAACAGATGAAGATGTTTTTAACCAGGCTGGGGTTTGATTCCAAGGTGGTTATCACCGGGGACGTCACACAGAGCGACCTGCCCGGCGGCAAGCCTATCGGCCTCTTGCAGGCGCAGGAGATCTTGGGCAGCATCGAGGGAATAAAATTTATACAATTTAGCGGTTTTGACGTAGTCAGGCACGCGTTAGTGCAAAGGATAATTGAGGCGTATGATAAAACAGGGCCTTTTAAACAAAATTAAATTTATCTTATCTGCGATTACGCTGTTTATAATCAGTTCTGTGCTGCAGTTGAACCTGATTATCCCCGTATTCTTACTGACCCTTGTGTTGTATATCTTTTACCGCAAGAAAATCCTCAAAGACTGCAATATCTTAAATCTTATTTTTCTTTTTGTTATCATTTCGGTAACCAGTTATATTATTATTAACCGGGGGCTGTCGCGTTTTTATATACCGATTTGCATCATACCGATGCTGGTGACGCTGCTTTTTAACCGGCTGGAGCTGTCTTTATTAATGAGCTTGGCAATCTCGGTAGTTATCGCCTCCATGGCCGGAAACCACCTGCATCTTGGGGTATTATTTTTGGTAAGCGGCATATTGTCCAGTTTATTGGTCTGGAATGCCCGCAGGCGTATGACGATTATCCAGGCGGGTTTTCTGATTGGGATTCTTCAGGCGATACTTCTGTTTTTTATCGACCGTTTCTGGATCGGTCCGCCTGAGATTTATTTAAAAAGTTATTTAACTGTTATGTTAAACGGCTTTGTTTCAAGTATCATCGTTATCGGGGTCTTGCCGGTTTTTGAATGGCTTTTTAAGAGAGTTACCAATATCAGCCTGTTAGAGCTGGCTGATTTTGGCCATCCGCTCCTGCAGCGGCTGGTGATGGAGGCGCCGGGCACGCATCATCATAGCCTGATAGTGGGAAATTTATCTGATGCTGCCGCCAGCTCCATAGGGGCCAATGCTCTGCTGGCCAGGATCGGGGCCTATTATCACGACATAGGCAAACTGCAAAAGCCGGAATATTTTAGCGAGAATCAAACTCCCCAGCAAAGTAAGCACGATACGCTTACTCCTTCAATGAGTAAGTTGGTGATTATGAACCATGTCAAGGAGGGGGTGGAGCTTGCCAAGAAGTATAAGCTTAACCCATTCATCGTAGACTTTATTCAGCAGCATCACGGCAACAGTTTGGTTTTTTATTTTTACCGCCGCGCACTGGAGGAGTTAGAAGATACCCAGGAGGTCAAAGAGGAGGGTTTTCGTTATCCGGGCCCTAAACCGAATACCAAAGAAGCAGCGATTATATTGCTGGCTGATTCCGTTGAGGCGGCTACGCGCGCCTTAAAGGATCCTGTGCCGCCTAAGATCGCGGAGGTGGTGCATAGGGTGATTAATAATAAATTCATAGACGGCCAGCTTGACGAATGCGAACTGACCCTGAAGGACATGGAGGAGATTTCAAAGATATTTATCCGCATATTAAGCGGAATTTACCATAGCCGCGTAACCTACCCTGAAAATCAAAAAAGTGACCTTAACCATAAAAAACCTTCAAAACCAGATTCGGGTCTCTCCTAAGAAGATAAGACAGGCAGTTCTTAAAGTTTTAAGCGCGGAGGGAGTGAAAAAAACGCCCTTGATAAATGTTTGTTTCGTTGACGACAGCAGGATCAAGGAGCTTAACCGCGCATACCGTAAGAAAAATTCACCGACCGATGTTTTAGCTTTCGATATAAGCAATCCCGGAAAAAAAAGGGATCGAATCTGTGCCGATATCGTTGTCTCTTGCGAAACAGCAGTCCGTAATGCCCGGATTTTTAAGACGTCGCCTGTATATGAAGCGTATCTTTACCTGCTCCACGGGGTCTTGCATATTTTAGGGTATTGCGACGACACCCCTAAAGGCAGGAGGTTGATGCAGCATAAGGCCGGGCAGGTTTTATCTTCCCTTCGGCTTTAGCCATAGCCGGAAAATAAAAATAGTCAAAATGTCTATCCAGAAAAGCGAAGCGCTCGTGTTAAAAAAGCGCGATTTCCGCGAGACTTCCCTCATCGTGGAATTTTATACCCGTGATTTCGGAAAAATAAACGGGCTGCTTAAGGGGTTTAGGGGAAAGCCCCCTAAATTCGCCAGCGCCCTGGAGCCGTTTTCTTATAACGAAATTATATTTTATAAAAGTAACTTTACTTCCCTGCATCTGGTCAGCCAGTGCGACATTAGAGAAAACTTTTCGCCCTTAAGGCAGAATATCGCCAAATGCGCGGTAGCCAGTTTTATGATGGAATTACTGGCCGCGCTTATGCCCTCCGAGGATACTAATACTCAGGCCTTTGACTTGGCGTTGGAATGCCTCAAGGAGTTAAAAAATACAGACGCCGAGAAAATAGCCACTATTTTTAAAATTAAAATGCTGGCGATCTCAGGTTTCAAGCCGCATCTTGACTCCTGTCTTTCTTGCGGGAATAAAGTATTAGGGCAGTCAAAATTCAGCCTTGCCCTGGGAGGCCTATTGTGTGAAGGCTGCTTCCGTAAGGATCCGTCAGCCCGCCTGATATTTCGCGGCTCGATAGCTTCTATTCTGCATATCGAAAAGAATGACTTCAGGAATAACCTCAATTTGGGGATGAACCCGCAGATTAAAAAGGAACTGGATTTGGTATTGAATACCTTTCTTAATTTTCATCTGGAGAAAGAACTGAATTCGCAGAGAGTGCTGGAGGAGTTAAGTAGAATAAAATGAAGGCATCAAAGCAAAAAATCAGAATCGGCATCACCATGGGCGACCCCTCAGGCATAGGGCCGGCGGTCATACATAAGGCGCTTAAGGATATTCGAGGATTGGCGGATTTTACCGTTATCGGGGATAGAGGGGTATTTGGTCAAATGTCAGATGTCAGGCCTCAGATGTCAGATGTCAGGTTTGTTGACCTTTCTAATGTAAAAAGAAAGGGATTCTCGTTTGGGAAGATAAAAGCCGAATACGGGAGGGCATCTATAGAATACCTGGATACAGCGTTAGCTTTAATTAGAGATAAAGCGATAGACTGCCTGGTGACTTCTCCGATATCCAAGGAGGCGCTTAACCTGGCGGGGTTTAAATACAGCGGCCATACCGAGTATTTCATCGAGAAGTGTAAGGCCCATAAAACTGTAATGATGCTTCTAAACCACAAACTGAAATTCAGCCTGGTTACCCGGCATATTGCGCTAAAAGGCGTCGCACAGGCGATAAATAGAGAGAAGTTATATGATAATGTTCTTGTTACCTATAAGGGGCTCCAAAGTTTATTTCGTATCCGGCGGCCGCGCCTGGTGGTTTGCGGGCTGAATCCCCATGCTTCTGATAATGGCGTTATCGGTAAAGAGGAGCTGGAGATTATCCTTCCCGCGGTTAAAAAAATAAAGAACAGCCTTGGCGCCGCTATAGACGGCCCGTTATCTGCTGATGCGGCAATCTATAAGGCAGCCCAGGGGCGCTATGATTGCGTTATCGCCATGTACCACGACCAGGCTCTGATACCCCTTAAATTAACCGGCATACAGACGGGCGTAAATTTGACTTTAGGCCTTGGCTTTATCAGGACTTCGCCTCTGCACGGGACAGCCTTTGACATCGCAGGGTATTTCAGCAAGGCTTGCCCGCAATCGCTCATCGAAGCAGTAAGGCTCGCTTTAAGATGCAGATTAAACCTAAAAAGAGATTAGGCCAGAATTTCCTTCTTGATGGTAATATCCAGAGAAAGATAATTGCCGCCGGCGAATTTAAAAACAGCGACATCGTGGTTGAATTGGGCGCGGGCAGGGGGGAGTTGACCGGTTTAATCGCGGGTGCAGCGAAGAAGGTTTTTGCCATAGAGATAGATTCCCGTTTATGCGAGATTGCCGGGGAGGCCCTAAAAGCGTTTCCGAATGTCAAGATAATTAACGCGGATATCTTGAAGTTTAATTTTAAAAATTTTTTTAAAGATTCAAAAGTAAAAGTAATCGGAAACATTCCCTATTATATATCCAGCCCGATTATCGAACACCTGCTTAAATCCAGGGCTAATATAATAGAGGCCTGCCTTAGCCTGCAGAAGGAGTTCGCCCGCAGGATAGCTGCTCCCAGCGGCTCTAAGGATTACGGATCTTTTAGTTGTTTTGTGCAATATTATGCCGAAGCCCGGATAATTTTTAAGATTAAGAAAAACAGTTTTTTCCCCGTCCCCAAAGTTGATTCGTCGCTGGTAAGGTTAACAATAAGAAAAGAGCCGGCGGTATGCGTTAAAGACGAAAAACTTTTTTTTAAGGTGATCCGGGCGGCGTTTAATAAGAGGAGGAAAACCCTGAAGAACAGCCTTGAAGGAATTATTGCCCCGGATAAATTAGAGAGGTATTTTAAGAGATACGCGCTTGACTCGCGCATCCGCCCCGAACAACTCACTTTGCAGGATTTTGCAAATATTCAAAAAAAACATTGACAAAGCCCCTTCTATACTATATACTTTTAACTTTACCAAAATCCCAGATAACTATTTTTAGGCATTGGCTTAAGCCTAGGGGTTATTTCGGCTCGGCTGGGCTAATTATTTTTTTGCTGGAGTAGCTCAGTTGGTAGAGCACGTCCTTGGTAAGGACGGGGTCACGGGTTCGAATCCCGTCTCCAGCTAAGTAAGGACATAAGTTATGGAGCGCGAAGCGCGACATAACTTATCTGTCCGAACTTATCCCGCCGAATGTGCTAAAATTATGGAACAGAATTTTAGCACATCTTATGAGGCGGGATGAGAGATTCAAATTCATATTACCCCAATGCGCGAAACCATTACCCTAGAATGCACAGTTTGCAAAAATAGAAATTATACGACAACGAAGAATAAAAAGTTGCATCAGGAAAGGCTGGAAGTCAGCAAGTATTGCAAGTTTTGCCACAAGCATTCCCCGCATAAGGAAATCAAATAGGGGTGTCGGTTAACTGGCAAACCACTGGTCTCCAAAACCAGGACTGGGGGTTCAATTCCCTCCACCCCTGTAAAAAA